>NZ_JAAUWS010000016.1:0-59266 GCF_014694465.1 Vibrio sp. S11_S32
TTTAGGTTCTTTTTTTCTGCTCATGTGAAGATAATGAAGCATAAAAAGGATCGTTCAATAGGCAATTGTAGATCAAGTGATGATCGTCACATTCGCCTGTCAATAGGGTGCTGGTGAACGCTTACTTAGATGCAACCAAATGGATTATTGTTATGAAAGTACAAAACTTGATCGGTCAATCTAGTAATTTCCTCGCGCTACTCGATAAAACATCTCAATTGGCTGCCATTAAGCGACCGGTACTGATTGTGGGCGAGCGCGGTACTGGTAAGGAATTGATCGCTCAGCGTTTACACTATCTTTCTAAACGATGGCGACAACCGTTAATCACGCTTAATTGCTCGACTTTTACTGACGGGTTAATTGATTCTGAATTATTTGGTCATGAATCTGGCGCCTTTACTGGGGCTAAAAACCAGCATAAGGGTCGTTTTGAGCGCGCCGAACTTGGGACGTTATTTCTTGATGAACTTGCCACTGCCCCGATGAGTGTGCAAGAAAAATTATTGCGCGTGATTGAATACGGTGAATATGAGCGGGTTGGCGGCAGTAAAATGCTCAGCGCTGATGTACGGGTCATTTGCGCCACCAATAGCGATTTACCCCAATTAGCCGCCAAGGGTGAATTTCGTGCCGATTTATTGGATCGGCTTGCGTTCGATGTACTCACCCTGCCACCGTTGCGTGAGCGTATTGAGGATATTTTACTGTTGGCTGAACACTTTGCCATTCAAATGTGCCAAGAACTCGGTTTTGAGATGTTTGCAGGGTTTAGCACGCAAGCTCAACAAGAATTATTAAGTTACTCGTGGCCAGGTAACGTACGAGAATTAAAAAATGTGGTCGAGCGCGCCGTCTATCGCCATGGCCTATCTAGCGCAGTCATCACACAAATCGAGTTTAACCCTTTCGCAAAAAGTGACACTGTCACCAACAATGTATCGAATAACACCGCAGAAATGGAGATAACAGGAGATTCTCACCCAGCAGTTGAGCTTAACCATATTGAACTCCCAATTAATTATAAACAATGGCAAGCACAACAAGATTGCGATTTACTGCAATCGGCATTGCAACAAGCCAAATATAATCAACGTCATGCCGCCGATTTACTTGGCCTGAGCTACCATCAATTACGCGGTATGCTGAAAAAATATAATATTTCGCCAAAATCGCATTAGGCGGCTCATTTTAAACTCGAAATCAACCTATTCAAGCCGCTGACTATTCGAGACAAATGGCGTAGAATTAGTTATGATCGTTAGCTTATTATTCTGATGTCACCTATGCCCTTCCATCTCTTAAGTTGCGGCTTCAAATATATCGGGATCATTACCCATGGCAAGGAATCCATAGATGTTCGTGTACACCTTACGACGAATGAATTTATTTATCATTACGCTACTGATGCTAACATTAATTGGTTTCAGTATTTTGCGTATTGACCCGCACTCTCAAGCAGCGATGCAGCCTTTTTTTCAAGGCTGGTTCGATTATTTAACTCAATTATTTCACCTCGATTTAGGCACCAATGCCATCGGCGTTCCGGTGCTCGCAGAGATTAAAAGCGTTTTCCCTGCCACGTTAGAGCTGTGTTTCTTTGCCATGCTGTTTGCTTTGGTTATCGGCATTCCTATCGGCACACTTGCTGGTATTCGCCAAGGTAAACCCATTGATACTATTATTTCTTTTAGTTCTATGGTCGGATATTCAGTGCCGATATTCTGGCTCGCTTTAATGATGATCATGTTCTTTTCATTAGATTTAGGCATTACTCCTGTCTCTGGTCGTTATGATTTAATTTACCATGTACCGTATATTACGGGTTTTTCAGTCATTGATGCCTTTTTAAGTGACGACCCATTGCGTAGCCAAACTCTGCATAGTATTGCCATGCATCTCTTGCTGCCATGCTTAGTCCTCGCCCTCCCTCCGACCACCGAAGTGATCCGTTTAATGCGCGCGTCTGTAGCCGATGTCCGTAAACAAAACTATATTCGGGCGGCGCGTACTCGAGGTCTGTCTTCATTTGAAATCATTTTTCATCACGTGCTACGCAATGCCATCCCACCAATCATTCCCAAGGTTGGGGTGCAATTATCCAGCATGCTGACTTATGCCATTATTACCGAATCCATTTTCCACTGGCCGGGCATTGGCAGTTGGTTATTAGAGGCACTGGCTAATAAGGATTATGTCTCTATTCAAGCGGGCGTAATGGTGGTAGCAACTTTTGTACTTATCGTTAATATTCTTTCGGATTTAATTGGCGCACTTGTTAATCCTCACATAAGGAAGCAGTGGCATGCTGTCAAATAATATCTATCAAGAAGATCAAGTTCCGGGACAGTTTGAACGCTTTTGGCGTCATTATCGTAGCAATAGTTTGGCTATGTTTGCGCTGTGGTGTTTTATTGCCCTAGTAATTTTAACCATTGGTGCCCACTGGATAGCACCACACGATCCATTATTACACTCAAGCCATACCTTACAGCCACCATCATGGAGTCATGACGGTAGTGTCGAGTTCTTTTTAGGTACAGATGAATTAGGGCGCGATATACTTTCCCGCTTATTAATAGGCTCACAACTGACCTTTGGTTATGGCATCATCATTACCTTAGTTGCCACCTTTATCGGCTGTGCAATTGGCATTTTTGCTGGCATGACCAAAGGGTTACTTTCAAGCGTATTAAACCACTTACTTGATACCGTAATGTCGATCCCTGCTATTTTACTCGCCATTATTTTTGTCGCAGTTCTTGGGCCCGGTGAATTAAATATTCTACTCGCAGTGTGCTTAGCGCTGATCCCCCGTTTTATTCGCTCTTTATATTTAGCCGTAAACGCTGAAGTGGCTAAAGATTATAATATTGCTGCAAGGCTAGATGGCGCCAATGCTTTTCATCTATTATGGAGCTCCATTCTACCCAACTTAACCACTGTTATTGCCGCTGAAATGACGATGGCAGCCTCGATTGCTATTTTAGAAATTAGTGCACTCGGATTTTTAGGTTTAGGCGCGCAAGCCCCAATGCCGGAATGGGGTACCATGCTCGGGAATTCGATTGATCTTATTTATAGTGCTCCTTGGACAGTCACCCTACCCGGCATTTTTATTATGTTTTCGGTCATTATGATTAACCTAATGGGTGAAGGTATTCGTCAAGCCCTAAGCGCAGGAACTGAATAATGCCGTTATTAGATATTCGAAATCTCACCATTGAAATTGAAACCCCTCACGGCACGGTCAAAGCGGTTGATCGAATGAGTTTAACCCTAAATGAAGGTGAAATTCGTGGTTTAGTGGGCGAATCGGGGTCAGGTAAAAGCCTTGTTGCCAAAGCCATTGTTGGACTCACCAAAGACAACTGGAAAATCACCGCCGACCGAATGCGGCTCGATAAAATTGATTTATTACAACTGACGGCTAAAGAACGACGCCGTGTGATCGCGCGTGATATTGCGGTGATTTATCAAGAAGCCAGTAGCTGTCTTGACCCATCAGAAGAAATCGGCCATCAATTACGAGAAGCGATTCCGGCCGCCTCTTTTGAAGGAAAGTGGTGGCAGCGTTGGCATTGGCGTCATAAATTAGCCAAAGCATTACTGCATAAAGTGGGCATCAAAGATCACCGTAAAATTATGCGATCCTACCCTTATGAACTCACCGATGGTCAATGCCAAAAAATCATGATCGCGATGGCGATTTCATCTAAACCTAGGATCTTAATTGCCGATGAACCGACTAACGATTTAGATCCGATCACTCAATCACAAATTTTGCGTTTACTGAGCCGCATGAATCAAGTCAACAAAGTGACCTTAATGCTGATCGGCCATGATTTAACCACCATTACTCAATGGGCGACGCAAATTACTGTCATGTATTGTGGTCAATCGGTGGAATCAGCTAAAACCAAAGATATTCTCAATGCGCCAAAACACCCATATACGGTGGCGTTGTTACATGCGATGCCTGATTTTAACGAATGGATCCCACATAAAAGTCGCCTGCCTTCACTGCCTGGGTCAATTCCGCCATTACAACACTTACCGATCGGCTGTCGTTTAGGTCCTCGCTGCCCTTATGCACAAACAAAATGTGTCAATGTACCGCCACGCCAAAAAATCAAAACTCATAAATTCAGCTGTCATTTCCCATTAAATATGGAGAAACCACAATGAGTGCATTATTAGAAGTCATCGATTTATCCAAAAACTTTGTCACCCGATCAGGTATATTTCGTCGTCAAATTCACCAAGCAGTTAAACCTATTTCTTTTACTTTAGAAGCAGGACAAACGGTTGGTATTATTGGACAAAATGGTTCAGGAAAATCCACATTAGCAAAAATGTTGGCGGGCGTGATTAAACCAAGCCATGGCAAGATATTTGTCAATGGTGAGCAGTTATTTAATAAAGATTATTCAACCCGATGTAAATTGATCCGCATGATATTCCAAGATCCTAATAGCTCGCTTAATCCGCGTATTCAAATTGGTCGTATCTTAGAAGAGCCATTAAAGCGCAATACTCAAATGTCGCCAGAAGCTCGAGCGCTACGAGTTAAAGAAACCTTGCGTAAAGTTGGCTTACTGCCTGAGCATGCTCATTTCTACCCACAAATGCTTGCTACAGGTCAAAAGCAGCGTGTGTGTTTGGCCAGAGCCATTGTATTGCAACCATCGGTGATCATCGCTGACGAGGCTTTAAATGGGCTTGATATGGCGATGCGCTCACAGATCATCAATCTATTTCTAGAACTGCAAGAAGAAATGGGGATTTCGTTTGTGTATGTCTCTCAGCATATCGGAGTGGTAAAACACATTACGGATAAATTGATTGTGATGCATGAAGGCGAAGTGGTGGAATCAGGGGAAACCGTAAAAGTGATCGCTCATCCGCAGCATCCGATCAGCCAAAAACTGATCGAGAACCACTTTTACAGTGCGCCGAGTCATGTGAAATAATTGAATTAAAGCTAGGCGACAATTGAACGCAGTCAACGACGCTTCAAATCCAACGATGACCAATATTCAGCGTTTTTGAGCTTGTTTCTTCAATTCAAAATCAAACTCATCAGGGAATACAATTACCCCTTCTTGGTCAGCATTTGGGAAAACCACCACTGACAATTCATCGTCCTCTAAACCATGACTCCAGCGACTGTGCCATTTGTTTAATGAAATCGCTTCAGGTTGACACTCTTGCCAATCGCCGGTCGCCCAAGCTTGTGCAAATTCTTGATTTGGCCACACAGGCACACAATCTTCGTCTTCGGTGTTAAGCATGACGCAACCATCTTGATCAACTAAGATCCAGATTTCTCGGTTCGCTACCACTTCTTTGACACAATATTGAAAACGTTTTTCACTGTCGTATTGGCCGATTTTTTCAATTGTTGCTGCATCAAGTTCTTGAGTCATATTGTTTTCCTATTTATAGGGGTTTGTTGCCATTTATTACGTATAGAAAAGGCGAGTCACCCTCGCCTTTTTCATGTTTAGCTCTCTAACTATGAAGAGTATTTTAGACTAATTCGCCTTGCAGCCATGGCCAACCCTGCTTCTTACGGCTTAAGGTATTTTCCATCACTAAAGAACCCTCTTTTAGGTGCTTCTCTAGTTTGCTTGACCATTCACCTTTAAATAGCAACTCAGTGGTGCTGGTGGTGATGTCGGTTAGCATAAGCGCAGCAAACGCTAAACCATCTTCTTCACAGCGACGCTCAAGGTCGGCATTTAATGCATCAAACATACCATCGACTTGTTCCATGGTTGCCAATTCAACTTGACCAACCACAACATCGCGGCCATTAAATGGGTAAGCTTTTAAATCTTTCTCAACCAATTGCGCCGCCGTTAACCCTTCGATATCGGTTTTTGCGATCAGAAGATTTTTGATGAATTCGTCTAAGTTATCAATCTCAGCAATTTGAGCTAACTCTTTTACTGCTGCTTCATCTTTTGGCGTACACGTTGGAGAGGCAAAACCAACCGTATCAGAAAGAATGGCAGACATCATCAACACAGCTAACGGCTTAGTGATTTCCGTTTCTTCCATTTTGAATAAGTTGAAAAGGATAGTACAAGTACAACCCACAGGCCAAATCCACGCTTCTAATGGATTAACCGTCATCACATCGCCTAAACGGTGGTGATCGACAATACCAACGATTTCAGCTTCTGCGATATCATCTGGCGCTTGAGAAATATCGGTGTAGTCCACCAGCCAGATTTTTTGCCCCGCGACACCAGTACACATTTCAGGTTGATCAACACCGGCTTGCTCAAGGATATATTGCGTTTCACGGTTAAGCTCACCTTGACGGACAGGTTTGGCTTCAAGACCACGAGCTTTTAATAATTCAGTCGCAACTAATGCGCTACAAATGCTATCACTGTCTGGATTTTTATGACCGACTACTTGAATCATGGTTTATGTTCCTATTACAACGGTTTATGTCACAGCCTCAGCGCAGTATTCTGCCACTCAAGCTATTAAAGATAATTTGGGGTGATACTTTACCTGAATTTGAAAATTTGTCATCGCTTGTGGGGAAATAAGCTGCACTATTTATTGTACGAGAAGTCGCTCGAACAGGAGATAGCGCGTGGCGTAATTCAATTTTGCTGTAATAATCAGCACTCAAGTCAATTTAAAGTGAACAAACTACCAAAAGCACCTTTTACTGCTTGCCAAAATGCCGTGTTGCAACCTATTGTAAGAGCATGATTAAAGCTAAGGGAACACTATGAAATTTAAAACTGAAAATGTGGCTGAATTAAACCTGTTACTTCAATTTAACCCAGCGAGTCAACAAACTGGCATTAAAGTTCGCAGTGATGCGGATGCTGAACTACAAGCTGCGGTTAAGAGCTTATTTGAAAAGAATTTATGTACCCTTGCTGATGGCGGCTATTTAACCGACGAAGGCATTGAAGCGTCTGAGCATGCTTTAAAACTTCTGCATGTGCTGTCTTCTAAAGCATAAGAAATAGTGACACCGAATCAATGATCCCTGCCTAGTGCGGGGATTTTTTTTCTGTTCTAATCCGATTAAGCGCTAGGCGATAACTTTTATCTCAGCTATTGGTATTTTTAAAAAGCAGGCAATGATGATCAGGTCGTGACTAAAATGAGGAATATACTGTTTAAAAAACGCCCCAGTCAGACTGAGGCGTTCGTTTTTATCTTTATGTTAGTACGCATGATCCATTATATGGATGACGCCATTCTATAGTTTATTCCACCGTATCTAATACTTCTTTTTCGTTATTCTCATTGGTGATTTTCGGCTCATTACCAAACCCACGCAACCCAACTACATGCACGTGCTCATGATCTTTAAACACTTTACGAACCAGTTTGTAGGTGGTGCCTTTTTCTGGGCTGATGTTCTCTGGCGCGGCGATCAATAATTGCATATCCAAACGATCACACAGTTCAAATAAGGTATTGATCGATTTGGTATCCAAACGGGCGGCTTCATCTAAGAATAATAAACGACACGGCACAATATCTTTACTGCGCAAACGACGAGATTCTTCTTCCCAGCTTTGGATCACCATCAGCAAAATAGACTGACCAGTACCAATCGCTTCACCGGTCGATAATGCGCCTGATTCTGCTTGTAACCACCCTTCTGAACCACGGTTGACTTCGATGCTCAGTTCTAGGTAATTACGGTAATCAAGCAGCTCCTCGCCTAAAATCTGCGGCGAACGTTGCCCCATATCAATATGAGGGTTTACTCGTTGGAACAATTTCGCCATCGCTTCAGAGAAGGTCAAACGTGGATTATCAAACAAGTCTTGATGTTGCTCTTGCTGCTCCGCCAAACCAAGTAATAAGGTTTGATGACTTTCGCGAATGCCTACATTTAACCGCACCCCACGCACCTGACCAAAGGCAATATTCGATAAGCCTTGATTTAGCATCCGAATACGGTTTTGCTCACGCTGAATGGTTTTCTTAATAATGCTTGCCACTGAACCTGAACTGATCGCCAAGCGATTTTCACGCAAGGTAAGCTCTTCGGTTAAGCGCGCCAGTTCCACTTCCATTTCTTCAATCGCTTCAACCGGATCGTTGGTGCGAATGATATCTTGGCGAATACGTTCACGCAGATGTTGATACACCGCCACATAGAACAATACTTTCCCTTCTGGGCGGGCATTATCTTCAGATAAACGTAGCGAATCACGCAGAGTTTCATTATTGGCGACCGCTAAACGCAATGCCCCTAATGATTTATCTGACATTGAGCGCAGTTCGTTATCTGATAGGTACGCTAACTCTCGGCGATGCAAGCGACGTTCTACATCATTTAAGCGAGCAATGCGCATCACGCTGCACCAACCGGCTTTGGCATTAACCACAAACTTGCGTAGCTCTTGGTATTCTTTTTCGATTTTCTTAACACGCTTACTGAGTGCTTTCATTTCAAGCTCAGTCGCGGTTAAGGTACGTTCAAATTCACTCTTACGCTGACGTGAGACTTGGACGCGTTCATGCAATTCGGTTTTACGTTCTTGGGCTCGCTCTAGTGCGCCAAAATCTGGCGTAATACCCTGATCTTGCAGCTCTTTTTTGAATTCTTGTACGGTTTCTAGTTTCGCTTGATGCGAAGACTTGAGTGATGCCAGTAATTGATTGTATTGGTTCAATTGCGCTTGAGCTTGTTTGAATGCTTCACGGCCACGGACTTTATTTTGCTCCGCTTGGGTCAACTTCATTTTAAGCTGCTCACTTAACTCACTGCTTTGGTCAAGCAAACTGACTGAGTCGGCATAAGCAAAGTAATGGCGACGCTCATGCAGATCCGCGATAGCAAATATTTGCGTTTTTAGCGTTTGCAATTGCGTATCGGCTTGCTGGTAATTGGCCTTAAGTGCATCAAATTGTTGTGGATCGATCTCTAATGCCGACACCACATTGCTCAATTGATTAACCGCTTTACCGTGTTGTTGCATAAAACGTTGGAATTCTGCTAACTGTTCGAGCTTTTTTTCCAGTTCATCAAAGCGATCATTGAGGGTTTCATCTTCAATCAGATGCATCACGCTGGCTAATTTATTTAAGCTAACCATCGCTTGTTTACTGGTTTGCAGTTGGCTGCGTTGATGTTGCTCTTTACTTTCAAGATCGGCTAGCTGACGCAGAACTTGATTTAAGCCATCGCGTATTTGTGCCAGTTGCTGCTCTGGATCGGCGTTAAACGCAACGTGAATATGCTGAGACACGAACTCATTATAACTGCTGTATAAACGTTGCAGTTTTTGTGAATCAAATGCGGCTTTCGCAAAGTTCTCTGCCACTTCATCACGCTCTGCGCGTAAAAGCTCTAACCGTTGTTCACGCGCTGCTCGTCCAAATAATGGAATTTCTGGCAAGCGAGAATAACGCAGTTGACGATCGTTGAGTTGTACGCATACCGCGCCATCAAGTTCATCGGCATTAAAATCACCATCATCAAAGGCATCAACATCACCTTGAATAATATAAAGATCGTCAGGGCAATCCTCTAGTTCAAGCAATTGTTCTTTAATACCGTCTAGATTAGACACCACGATCGCATGGCGTGATGGACCATACATGGCGCTAAAATAAGGTGCATCGTCAATCGCAATATCATCATAAATTTCAGACAGCAATACCCCGCCTAAAGTGTCCGCTAAGCCTTTTAAACGTGGATCGTTAGAGCCTGATGGCGACGCTAAATGTTCGATATCACGCTCAAGTTCATCACGACGGTTCGCTAGGCGTTCTTTAATGATTGATTGCTGTTTTTCTTGCTCCAACACTTGTTGCATTTGCGCCATAACCGCATGGCTATCGCTTAGCTCGCCGTCGGTTTGTTGTTGAATTTTGTCTAATGCGTCATTGGCTGCGATCCAAGCCGGTGCTTGTTTTTGCAAGATTTGGATTTCATGCTCAGCATCTTGTTGGCTGCGACGACAATCACCTCGGACATCGCGCAATTCTTCTTGCGCCATTTCAACGGTTTCAATCACATCCAAATGACGTTCACGCTCTTGCTCTAATACCATTTCATCATCAAGGCGGACTTGATGTTGCTGCTGGTATGCGTCCACCAGTGACACCGCTTGTGACTGCTCGTTTAAGCTACGTTCAAGATCGCGATGTTGCGCGCGCCATTGTGATTCGTTTTGTAACCATTGCTGTGCTTGTTGTGCTTGTTGGATTGCTTGTTTGGCTTGTGGCAACGCATCACTACGTTCAATATCACCGGCAATAGTTTTGACTAAAGCCAATGCTTGCTCAAATTGTTCGGTTGCCGCTGACGACATATCCAATTTATGTTTAAGCGATAGCAAGGCTGAGGTTTGATCGGCTTCTTGCTGCTTTAATTGCGACAAGTGGGTTTGTGCCACTTCTGCGCTTAACTGCGAATTATTGGTTAATTGCTGGGCTTTTTCTAATGCTTGCACCGCTTGTTGATATTGCAGAGCGCGGGTTTGCTGTACATCGAGCGCCTGTTGGTAATCCGCCAGTTGCGATTTTAAGCTATCCACTTCTTGTTCTGAAACATCGGCCTGTTCTTCGGCCATCGCGACTTGCTCAGCGGCTTCTTCCACCACCATCATTTGTTCTTCTAAGCGCTCACTCAGCTCTTCTAAATCTTCTTGATAGCGTTCGATTTTCTCTTGCTGACGCAGCGCGGTTTGCACTAACTGCAGATGATCAGATGCAGCTTGATGATCTTGCTCTAAACCGGATTCTTGCTCAACCAATTGCTCGAGTTCTGCTTGAACTTGAGTCAGTAAATGCGCTTGTGAACGCAGTGTGGTACTCGATTGATTCAATTCACCGCGTAATGCTAAGGCTTGATCGAGTTTAGTGCGGCGATCGTTGGTATGGCGCATGTAATCGGCAGCAACATAGTTGGTCGATTCGGTGATCAAGTGCTTGAATAAATCACGGTCGGCTTGAGTGGTTTTAATCGCTTCCAACGTCATGCGGTTTTCACGCAGCGCCGATTCCATATCTTGGAAGGCTTTTTTCACTCCGCCATTTTGCGGTAATAAATAATCACGCAATGAACGAGTAATGGCACTTGAAATACCGCCATAAAGCGACGCTTCAATTAAACGATAAAACTTAGAACGATCGCCGGTGTTGCGCAATTTCTTCGGCAAAACGCCCATATCAAACATTAGGCTATGGTAATCTGCCACCGAAGTGAATGCTTTTAATAACACTCCTTCATATTCTGCCACGATATCTTTTAATTCGTTAAATGAACGCACACGCGCCTGACCATTAGCTAAATTTTCGATCAACACATCAGTTGGTTTAACGTGGCTTGGCAGGCCTTGAATAAGGAAAGGTTTAATATCGACTTTCTTATCTCGCCCTGCCACTTGTTGCAGACGTACTGCAAACAATAAGCGTTGGTTACGAGAGTTGACAACATCCAGCGCGGCGTAACAACTGCCCGGTTGTAATTTACCGAATAAACCTTTGTCACGAGATGCTTGTGAGCTACCTGCTTCCGTGGTATTTCTAAAGTGCAGTAAGCTTTGGTCAGGGATAAGCGCAGTAATAAAAGCCGCCATGGTGGTGGATTTACCTGCACCGTTACCGCCAGAAAGTGTGGTCACTAAACCATCAATATCAAAAGTACGGGCAAAGAAGCCATTCCAGTTGATCATGGTGAGTGATTGGTATTTACCTCTTGCGATCATAAGTCACCTGCTTGTTCTTGTTGCTCATTTTGTTGCGTTTCTGGGTTAACGTCATTAGCTTGAGTTGGGTTATCTTCGTTGTCATCGCTTTCGCTTTGTGGATTGACCTTTGACAGATCAGTCACCGCTTCACCATCACGGATCAAACGAAGTTGCGCTTCACGAACATCATCGCCAATACGCACGTCTGCGCCAAAACGAAATACTGCTTCACTGATACGAAATTTATTATCATCTCCAACCGGTAAAACCATGCCAATTCGACGCAAGCGGCGCAGTGAAGTGCGCACTTTTTCAAACAGTTTTTCTTTATCAAGATCGGATCCTGCCGCGCGGTTAGTGACCAAACGCATCAGTTTTTTCTCATCGGCGAGACTGATCAGTTCTTCATATAATTCTTGATTGGTAAAAATACCTTCATGCGCCAAACGCTCTGGGCTTAGGTATAAGAAACACAAGATTTTCCCTACCAGCATATCAAGCTCTGATAATACACTACGGCCAATCAATGAGGTCGAACGTGGGCGCAAATAGAAGAACCCTTCTGGCGCACGGACTAGCTCAGCATTGTAACGTTGATAGAAAGTCGCCAATTCCATGTCGAAATCAGTTAAAAAGGCATGGTTATCCATATCGTCACTTGAGATATGACGTCCGGCACGCAGCATGCTGTCGAGTGCAGGAAAAAGAGAATTAGATAATGCTTTTACCAGTTGCTCTGGCATATATACGTCTTGAGAGTCGACGGTGTCTGGAGCCATATAATCAGTATTTATCGATGACATTTGCTTGTACCTTTGCGCCAAAGTTATTAATTGCTTGCCAATCAGGTTGAATTGCTTGGTAATCGGATTCCGAATACCCCATTCTTACCGCTTGATCGACCACCATTCTGGCTAAATCAAAATGTTGAGTGGTTGGGTGTTCCGCCAAATAATCGCGCAGTACCAAACCGAGATCGATAGCTTGCCCTGTTTGTTGGTGGGCTTTTAGCATCGCTTCTACGCGCAGACTCAGTTCATCGTCTACCACGCTTAATTCTTCATATTCCACTTCATCGGGAACAAAACCGGTCACTTCATCGTCACGCAACAACATCGCTTCATCACGCATATCGCGCAAACGCTCAGCATCGGAATGTACCATATACCAAGGTGCGTCGAAGTAATCGGTAACCGATTGACGCAAACGCTGACTGAAGGCGCGGTTTTGGTCCATATCAATCGCGGTACGGATAAATTTATGCACATGGCGATCATAACCAATCCACAAATCAATCGCTTGCTGGCCCCAACTGATGATCCGGTCTAGCTTGGTTTGCAGTGAAAATAAGATCGTATCAATAAGTTCTAGATCGTCTTGGCCATAAATCAGCTGTTGAATATCCAACAGTTGGGATTGCAATTCATCACCGGCGGCTTGCAAGGTATCTTGTAATTCATTGAGCGTACTGGAGGTTTCGGACAATAAATTCTCGCAACTGCTGATCGCTTCACGCCAATCTTGATTTAATAGCTCGGCAATTTGCGCTTTGATTTCAATTTGCTGATCGTCCATCGCGCGTTGGTTCAAATCAATGCGATCAAAAATCTCACTGACTGAATATTTGAGCACGCCGTAAACATTTTTCTGCCATTGACCTAGAGTGCTCGCTTGCTGCGCCGATTCGACCGCTTTCGACATTTCATCCGACACCAATGACAGTTGGATCGACAATTTGAGTTTAGAGAACTCACGATGACGAACGTAATAATCGGTGATCGCAACACCCAGCGGTGATAAACGATATATGCTTGCACCATCGGTCATTTCGCTGACAAAACGGCTGATCAGGCGTTGTGACACTAATTCGTTAATCGCATTGTTGGCGCGAAAAGCAGATGCTTCACCGGTTTCTTCAAACTGACGGGTAACGATTTTAAATGAATCGTGTAATTCACCTTCGCCCAGCTCTTGATCAAAGCTTTCATTGCTCAATACCGCAATTGAGATCAAAAATGCCAATCTTTCGGGGCTAAGATCTAATGAAAAATCGTGTTGTTTAACCCAACCAACCAGCTCATCTAATGGCTGCTGACTGATATTCGGCTCGACAACGTCTTGAGTTATTTCACTCATTCTCGTTCCTGTTTATCCTGTTTATACCAACTGATTGATACCAATTGGCCATACATCCGTTTTCTTTCACAGTGTTTTTTGAGCCCACACATGAATATAACGACCTAATGAGAGATAAGGCTCAGTGCGACACAGTTGTTGCTCTAATGCCACGATATCTTCAAGTTGATAATCACCCATATATTGTTGATCACCAATGTAATCAGAGAAGCAGCGGATCCCTGACTTACCTTTAATAATGAAGCCTTCGTTTTCTATCCATTGATACACTTCATGTGGATACAGACCTTTTTGCGGTTGCAACTTAAATCGTTTTCGATGTGGCATACCTTGCAAAATATGGGGGATATTACCACAAGTTACATTTTTCAAAACCAGTCCATGATGATTATAAAACATTACCGATGCGATACCGCCCGGCTTCACTTTCTCTAATACTGTTTGTAAAACCTGTTGTGGATTTTCGAGCCATTCCATAACTGCATGAAATAAAACTAGATCAACGGGTTTATCGAACTGCTCAGTTAAGTTTTGTAATGCTGAATGAATAAAGGTAAATTGTGCTTCCAGTTGATTTGATATGATATCTTGTTGGGCTAGTGCTAACATTTCACTGGAAATATCACATAGAACAACCTGATGACCGAGTTGTGCCACCTTTTGTGACATTTGTGCCAAACCGCCACCGGCATCTAAAATGCTAAGTTTTTTGAGATCAGCATCTAATTTATTTAAGATCTGTTCCATGTCTTGCCAAATAATTGTCTGACGGATTTCACCTTTATCAGAACCATAGATATTTTTGGCGAATTTTTGTGCAATATCATCAAAGTTTCGGTCTTTATTCATTCTTTTATTTTAAGATAACTGAACATTGCGTGTATTCTGTCACAGCAAATTCAGGAATAAAGAAATTACTGCTATTTATTGACCAAATGATTACTTTTCGGACTATCTATAATGTTTGAGTTAAAAAAAATCGTGTCATCCTTTATGATGCCGCTGCCTGCATTACTGATCATTGGCTTTTTAGGCCTATTTTTGATCATGTTTACCTCACGACGCGGTACTGGTTGTATCTTCACTTTTATCTCTTTATTAGGGATCTTCCTTTTATCTTTCCAACCCGTCGCCACCAGTTTATTAAAACCAACCGAACGCCAATACACTGCATTTTTACCGGTTGAAGGATCGATTGATTATGTGATGGTTCTTGGCAGTGGCCATACGGTCGATGATGAAATCCCCCCAACCTCCGAATTATCTCGAACTGGCTTAATGCGCCTAGCAGAAGGGATCCGCATTTTACGCATGTATCCCGGTGCTAAATTGATTTTATCGGGTTACGCCGCCGGTTCATCGGTCAGCAATGCACGTATGATGGCCAATGTCGCAGTATCGTTAGGAATAGCGAAAGCGGATATTATTTTATTAGAAAGTGCCAAAGATACGTGGGAAGAGTCTCATCAAGCCGCCGGCTTTGTGGGTAATAAACGTTTAGTGTTAGTAACATCGGCCAGTCATATGCAACGCGCACTAAATGATTTTCATTCTGCTGATTTGGATCCGATCCCTGCGCCAACCAATTATTTAGCGGTCGATAACATCAATCAAGCTTGGGAACGCTTCACCCCTCAATCGAAATATCTGGAGCAAAGTGAGCGTTATTGGCACGAGCAACTGGGTCGTTGGTGGCAGGTTATTCGCAACAGTTTGTCCGATGAAAAAACCGCGGTGCAACCAACCAGTGTATAAGCCTCTAAGCTAACAATAGTAGGTCTATCTCTGGCCTACTAGCCAAACCTTCACTTCCCAATTTTATCCATGTCGACATTTGTTTCTATCTTACTTGATGCAAACGATACCGCTTTTAACTATTATAGGTTAGTGCTTAAATTATTATTTTATTGGCGCTGATAATGCAAGACTCAAACAAATAGTAAGAAATTATCACTTGGTGATTGTCAGCGGTTAAAATTAAGACTAAGATCCCTCTTCAAAAAATTATAATTATAAAATAACACCCTGATTTTTAACACAATTAATTACAACACTGGTTTGCTCGTATCTATTTATGGATTTTTGCGACACATTTTCCAACCCAAATAGCTATCACTATTAAATTCAATATCGATTCGCTGGCTTTTTCCGCCGGCATTAAGGAAATCATTATGGCTACAATTAAAGACGTCGCACGTATTGCAGGGGTGTCTACGACAACCGTTTCGCACGTGATCAATAAAACTCGCTTTGTAGCAGAAGCAACTCAAGAGCGCGTGATGGCAGCCGTTGATGAATTAAATTATGCCCCAAGCGCCGTCGCACGTAGTTTAAAATGCAATACCACCAGCACCATTGGTATGTTAGTCACTCAATCAACCAACCCATTCTTTGCCGAAGTGGTTGAAGGTGTCGAAAGCTATTGTTATCGCCAAGGCTATACCTTGATCTTATGTAATACTGGCGGTTTAGTAGAAAAGCAACGTGATTATGTTCGCATGTTGGCCGGCAAACGCGTCGATGGGTTACTTGTGATGTGTTCTGATCTGGATGAAGATTTACAAAAAATGCTTGATGGTCATCCTGACATTCCAAAAGTCGTGATGGATTGGGGCCCTGAGACATCAAAAGCCGATAAAATCGTCGATAATTCTGAAGAAGGTGGTTACTTAGCCACTCGTTACCTGCTCGATCACGGCCATACCGATATTGCTTGTTTAAGTGGTCATTTTGAGAAAGCAGCATGTAAAGAACGTATTGCCGGTTGTAAACGTGCAATGGCAGAAAAAGGTTTAACCATACCAGATGAATGGCTACTTGAAGGTAACTTTGAGTGTGATACTGCGGTTATCGCAGCGGATAAAATTTTAGCGATGGATAAAAAACCAAGTGCTGTGTTCTGTTTTAACGACATTATGGCTTTGGGTTTAATGAGTCGCCTACAAGAAAAAGATCTGCGAGTGCCTGAAGATATTTCAGTGATTGGCTATGATAACATTGATCTCTCCCCTTATTTTTCGCCGCCATTAACCACAATTCACCAACCTAAGCGACGTTTAGGTAAAACGGCGATTGAAATTTTACTTGAACGTATTAAAGATAAAGCCCACGCCAAGCAAGTATTTGAAATGGTTCCTGAAATCATCGAACGCTCAACCGTCAAAAAATTGAATTAATTCGATTGTTTTATACCAAGGTCGGCCACTGTGCAGGCCTTTTTTATACCTAAAATTGTGCTATCAATACGTTATACCAATTCCATAAATTTAATGATCCTTCAAAATTGAGTACAGAGAAAAGTGTCTAAGGCTATGGATGTCCTTTTCTCAAGCGACCAAGGACGGAGCAGCGTCTTTTCGACGTATTCAAATTGATTAAATATTAAATGGAATGGGTATTATCTATTTTGATGAAAGTTTTCTGCTTATGCGAGTGTCTACTTTACTAGAATAAAATTGCAACATGGAATAAACGACAAGGATGGATATGAAAGGTTTTTTATTTGTTTGCTTACTCGCGGTATCAAGTACCTTATCAAGCTTTAGTGCTTCTGCTAATGACAATACTTGGTCCGATGTAGAAACGAAAGCCAAAGGACAAAATGTGTATTTTAATGCTTGGGGTGGCAGCCAGGAAATCAACCAATATTTACGCTGGGTTGGCATACAAGTTAAACAGCAATATGGGGTTAATTTGCATCATGTTAAGGTTACCGATATTGCAGAAACCACCGCTCGCTTAATCGCTGAAAAAGCCGCAGGAAAAGATCAATCTGGTAGTGTTGATATGGTTTGGATCAATGGCGAAAACTTTAAGTCAATGAAACAAAATCACTTATTATTAGGCCCCTTTGTTCATCAACTGCCGAACTGGACACTGGTGGATAAAACGCTGCCGGTCGAAAAAGATTTCTCAGAACCAACGCTAGGGCTTGAAGCGCCATGGGGTGTCGGTCAATTGGTATTTATCTATGACAAAAATACCTTAAACCAACCACCAACATCCGCGCAAAGCCTACTTCGCTATGCCAAAGCCCACCCAGGTAAAGTAACTTACCCTAAACCGCCGCAATTTCATGGCACTAGCTTTTTAAAAGCCTTATTAATTGAACTGGCGAGTGATCCAACCGTACTCAATAAACCTGTCGAAGAAGTGGATTTCGCTACCGTAACGGCGCCTTTGTGGGCCTATTTAGATCAACTGCACCCAGTGGCTTGGAAACAAGGTAAGCAATTCCCTATTAATCAACCTGAACTCATCCAAATGCTTGATGACGGTCAAATTGATATGGCACTAACTTTTAACCCCAATGAAGTTTTTTCTGCTCAAGCTGCGGGCAAACTTGCCACCACTACCAGTACATTTGCTTGGCAATCTGGCGCACTGTCCAACATTCACTTTTTAGCCATACCTTGGAATGCTGCGAGTAAAGAAGGCGCTTTGGTGGTGATTAATTTCTTACTCAGCCCTGCCGCACAATCCCACAAAGGCGATCTTGATGTCTGGGGCGACCCATCAGTATTACAAGCGAAACACCTAATGGGCGATGCTAAAAAGACTCAATTATTCCCATCGGTTGCAGAGCCTCACCCAAGTTGGCAAAGCGCTTTAGAACAAGCTTGGCTACAACGATATGGTCAATAGCTTGACTTGCATAAAGATTTATCAACAAAAAACAATCCCACACTCATTGGAGTCGTATGCTTAGAGTCGGTTATGTGTTGGTGTTAATGATTGCTATTTTTCCATTACTGCCTGGGGTGGTCGGCATGGTGCTACCTGCATTTAACTACATTCCGGTATTGGGAAGCCATCATGTTAATCTCTTAGCTTTTATACAAGTTTTTGATTGGCCGGGAGTATGGCAATCACTTATGCTTTCGGTGTGGAGCGCATTATTGAGTACCTTTATTGCCGCTATCGCTTGTTTTAGTATTTTGCAAAGCTACTGGCAAACTAAAGCATGGCAACGAATAGAAAAAACACTCGCCCCTCTATTAGCGTTGCCACATGTTGCGTTTGCCATCGGTTTTTTATTTTTATTTTCCGATACTGGATGGCTGGCAAGGCTGATTGAATCACTGCTTGACACTCACTCGGGATCCACTTGGATTTCTGTACCGGATCAATATGCTATCGGTCTTTCTATCGCATTAGCTATCAAAGAAACCCCTTTTCTATTGCTAATGAGCATCCCTATTTTAAATAATCTAAAAGTAAAACAAACACTACAAGTTGCGCACAGTTTGCAGTACTCAAATACACAAGCGTGGTGGCGTTTTATCTTGCCACAATGGTGGAAACACATACGCTTTCCATTATTTACTGTGATCGCTTATTCTGCCTCAGTAGTCGATGTCAGTTGGATAGTCGGCCCGACTAACCCTCCTACTTTTGCGGTGTTGGTTTGGCAATGGTTTAACCAACCCGATCTGGCTTTACTCCCTAGGGCGGCGGCAGGCGCGGCGATCCTCTTTCTGCTATGCAGTGCATTAATTGCCTTTTTATGGGCGCTTGAAGTTTATTTTTTAAGCTATCAACGACAATGGTTAATCCGTGGACGACGCACAGACTCGACCAGTAAACGGCGTTGGCGCATTGCCAATCTGACCTTTCCTATCATTGCATCAGTCAGTATTGCCGTTATTCCAATGATCTTAATTTGGACCTTTGCTTTGCGTTGGTCGTTTCCCGACCTATTGCCCTCACATTGGAGCGGGCGTTTTTGGTTCAGCGAGTGGCCGTATATTCAGCAAACTTTACTCACCAGTGTTTATATTGCCTTACTCAGCAGTTTAGCCGCGTTAATTTTAGCGATTATCGCGCATGAATATCGTCAGAAATATCGTTTGGCACTTCCAATGTATCTTATTGCACTGCCGATGTTGATCCCGCAACTTTCGTTATTATTTGGTATTCAAGTGGCCACCTTGTGGTTTGAAAGTTCGCCTTATTATCTCTGGGTATTATGGGCCCATTGCTTTTTTGCTTTCCCTTATATTTATATGGCGCTTGATGGCCCGTGGAAAAGCTTTCCAATCAGGCTTACTCAAACGGCGCAAAGTTTAGGCTTGTCTCCATGGCGAGCATGGTTAAAAGTAAAAATGCCGATCTTATTTAATGCTATTGTGTTTGCATGGGCGGTTGGCATCAGTGTCAGCTTAGCTCAATACTTGCCAACTCAAATGTTAGGCGCGGGACGGATAAGCACTTTAACCACCGAAGCGGTTGCATTATCCAGTGGCCATGATCGCCGCATTATGGCTTTATATGCCCTGTGGCAAGCTTTATTACCTTTGATCTTTTTTGTTATTGCTCTGAGTGCCAATAAGTATCGGCGATATTTAAGCAAGTTGAGCTTCCATGCTTGGACTGCAACATCAAGAGTCCGCCCAAAAACAGCCTCGATGACATCGACACATCAAACAAAACAATCATCAGGCTTGCATCCAAATACTCACAAAAGGCTGCTGAAATGAGTTTAGTATTACAAGACCTCGATATCCAAGCTCACAACGGTGAGTATTTATGCCGTGGGGTAAATCTTAGTATTCCAGCCGGTGAAATTATCACTATCATGGGACCAAGCGGCTGCGGAAAATCGACTCTACTCAGTGCCATAGCTGGACATTTAGCCGCCGATTTTACTCTCAAAGGGAATATGAGTATTGATGGTGATGACATTCATTTATTAGCGCCGCACCTAAGACAAGTCGGGTTGTTATTCCAGGATGATTTACTCTTTCCGCACTTAAATGTTTGGGAAAATATCGCCATCGCCCTACCGGACAACATCAAGAAACAGCAACGAAAATCCCTTGCATTAGCTTGCCTTCAAGAGGTTGAATTACAACCACTGGCTTATTCGATGCCAACACGAATATCGGGAGGGCAAAGGGCCCGCATTAGTTTATTGCGTATGTTGCAAGCCAAACCAAAAGTCGCTTTACTCGATGAACCTTTTAGTCAGTTAGATCAACACTCTCGTAGCAGTTTTCGACAATGGGTCTTTGCCCAATTATCTGAGCATCAAATTCCAACCTTGATGGTAAGTCATGATCGCAATGATGCACCGCCTTCAGGATCTATCTTGGAATGGGGGCAATTAAGTAATAACGCTGGTAACTTAGCCAATACATTAATCAAAAACGACGACCATTTAACCAAGAGCAAAATGCATGTTCGATAAACATATTATTCCTTACATTAAAAAGCCTTTAACTGTAGGGGCTAACCTTCTCATCAAGCGCAATATTAGCGCCAACCAAGTTACTGTCGTGGGCTTTTTAATTGGTCTATTGGCACTGCCTGCACTCTGGTCTCAGCATTACACTTTAGCGTTGCTCCTCATTATTATTAATCGCATTGCTGATGGATTAGATGGGGCGATCGCCAGACAAAGCAAGATCACCGAAGCTGGCGGATTTTTAGATATCAGCTTAGATTTTATGTTTTATGCGCTAATGCCATTAGGGTTTATTCTGGCCGAGCCACACCAAAATGCCATTGCGGGTGCAATACTATTAGTTTCGTTTGTCGGTACAGGAAGCAGTTTTTTAGCCTTTGCATCAGTGGCGGCAAAATTGGGGATTGATAACCCTATTTACCCAAATAAGTCTTTGTATTATATCGCAGGGATCACCGAAGGCAGCGAGACAATCGCATTATTTATTATTTGTTGTTTATGGCCGCAGCACTTCGCAATATTTGCCTATATTTTTGCCTCGCTGTGCTTTATCACCACTGCAAATCGAATTTGGTCAGGGTTTCACACTCTTAACCTGCACGCTCAATCACGTAATAAGGGATCAGAATGAAAATCTACAGTGCCAGTAACCCAATTGAGGCGCATATCGTATGTGGTTTATTGCAAAGCCAAGGAATTGAAGCGAAGGTATACGCGGAAGATTTATTTAGTCTTAAAGGTGAAATCCCATTTAGCAATGAAACCGACCCTTACATTTGGTTATTGCATCAACAAGATGAGTCACAAGCAAGAACGATCATCTCCGATTACGAAACGCAACCGGTTGAATATGCGCCTGATTGGCAATGCGATACCTGTGGCGAGATGGTAGAAGCACAATTTTCTTTATGCTGGAATTGTGAAGCTCAAAGAGTCGAATAATCTACTCTGCGTAAACCCACAACAAACGAATTTTTAAGCTGTCACGTTGCTGTGTTGATGGCGTTGCTATGTTGATGAATGAAAGCGATGGAATGAAAATTGAATTCTTGCGGTTTTTCTATATTACAAACATGACCACAATTTGGCAGCTCGCATAATTGGCTTAACTTATGTTTTTTAACCATCTCTTTCACTGGGCGAATAAACATGTAATCCATATCCCCCATCAAATAAAGGGTTGGGATCGCTAATTCTCGTTCACGAAAGTAGCGCATCATAGGGTTCACATCCGCAGACAGCTTAAACCAACGTTTAAATTCTTTTTGGCACAGTTTTTTGGCTTCATTAATGAATAAATGACGTGATTCTTTTTGACTCGATTGAGGCATGATGACATAGGCAAACAAGCTGTATAACCACATATAAGGCAAGACATGTTTGCACATATCGCCGAGCTTAACTAACACTTGAGAACGGGTATTTAAACGGGTGATTGCCCCACCTAATACCATACTTCTTACTCGTTCAGGCTGTAACTCTGCTAAATTACGCACAATAATAGTGCCAAGTGAAATTGCAACAAAGTGCGCCGATGCAATTTTCATATGATCGATGACTTGAATAACATCGAGGGTTACATCTTTAAAGGAGTAACTTTTGGTTATAATATCTTTAATGATTTTATTTGAGCGGCCATGACCACGCAAATCAATTAGTAGGATATTAAAGTGTTCACGGTAAGCTTTAAGTTGCTTAAACCAAATCGCAGAACTGCCACCTGCACCATGCACAAATACCACCCACTCAGTACTGGTTGGATGTTGATATGATTTATGGAATAGTAGTGGTTTTGTCATGATTTACCTCTTCACTTGAGCACAAAGTATAACACAGCTCCGCTCAATTAAAGATAATCAAAGTGTGTGAAAATAACAATGACAAGGATGAAAGCAATGTATTTAGAACACATCAATCTGGTGGTCAGTGATGTTCCTGCCATGCTCAATTTTTATCAAGCTGCATTTCCGCATTGGAGTATTCGCAGTGAAGGAGATAGCGATTGGAATGGCAAGCCAAGACATTGGTTGCACTTTGGGGATGACGATTACTATATTGCACTCAGTGATAATGGTGTAGGAGAAAATAGAGACTTAAGTGGTCATCAAACCGGCTTGGCCCACTTTGCTTATGTGACCAATAACCTGAGTGCTACGATTGAGCGCCTGCAACAAGCTGGCTACTCTATTGCCAAACCAGGCGCCGATAATCCATTTCGTTGTAATGTTTATTTCATCGATCCTGCGGGGTTTGAGGTGGAATTCGTAGAATATTTAAGTGATATTCCCAGTGAAAGAAATAATGATTTATAGCCTTACTGGTTCACTAACTAACTAACTAAAAGTAAACGTAGGTGGTGCTTTCATTCAACACCACCTATTACTTTCTCCACTACAGTTAATTAAGCCAGCGTGGCATTAATATCAATCAGCACTTGGTTTGGATTACTCGCTTGCGTGATCGGGCGCCCTATCACTAGGTAATCGGAACCGGCTTGCATCGCATCCGACGGAGTCATAATTCGACGTTGATCCCCTGCCGCACTGCCAGCAGGACGAATGCCTGGTGTGATTAACTTAAACTCGTTCCCTAACGCTTGTTTTAGCAGGCTTGATTCGTGAGCTGAACACACAACTCCATCTAAACCACTATTTTTGGTTAGCATCGCTAAACGCTGTACTTGAGTTTGTGGTTCGACATCTAGACCAATACCGGCCAGATCAGATTGCTCCATACTCGTGAGTACCGTCACCGCGATCAGTAGTGGGCGATCTTTTCCATACGGTTCTAGAATTTCGCGTGATGCGGTCATCATACGCTCACCGCCACTGGCGTGCACATTGGTCATCCAGACGCCCAGTTCTGCTGCCGCGCGAACTGCTTTTGAGCAAGTATTTGGGATATCATGAAATTTCAAGTCTAGGAAAACAGAAAATCCACGTTGGTGCAGTTGACGTACAAATTCCGGGCCAAATAAAGTGAACATTTCTTTGCCAACTTTTAAACGGCAGCTGTTAGGATCAATATTATCAACAAAGCTTAACGCATCAGCTTGATTCTCATAGTCTAAGGCTACTATCACTTTTGGATCTAACATTGTCACTCCTAACTTTATATATCGAATAATAGATAAACAATTGGCCGCTAAATGGAAATGTCATCCACTAACGACCAATGGTTTAGCGATTATATTATATTGGTTATTATCGCTTAATTTTACTCACCATCTAACCCACGAATAGGCTTGATAAGTCCCCAGCCTTTACACGAAGGACAATGCCAATAAAGCGCATGAGTCGCAAAGCCACATTTACGACATTGATAATGAGGTTTTGCCTTCATTTGCCCCCCTACCATCTCTTGTAATGTGGTGAGGCTGTCCTTTGCTCGACCTTCTTCCGCCTCTGCAATATGATAATCAATTAGGCGATAGAAGCCTTTCATGGTTGGGTTTTTGATCAGTTGTTTCGTTAATAATGTCTGAGCCGAAGCTATACCTTCATGCTGAGCCACCATTTGAGCCAACATTAACTCGGAGGATACCCCCGCTTTTAACCCAATCGATTTGCGTAAAAATTCCAGCATACCGGCATCATTGCCAATTTGATGATAGCAGTCGGATAGTGTTGGTAGTACTTCTGAAGTAAAATCAATATCTTGTTCAAGAACCTTCTCTAAACATTGGATTGTTTCACTGTAACTTTCTGATTCTAAATAGATATTACCTAGCGCAATATTAGCTCGCACACATTTTGGATCTTCGGTGAGTGCGCGTTTAAAATACAAAATAGCTTTTGAGGTATTGGTTAAACTGACTTCATGCATCGCAAGTTCACACCAAAAATGCGCCAAATCACGACGAATTCTTTTTCTGCCCATGGCAACTAAAGCATCACCATATTGAATCGCTTTGCTCCACTCACGAGTTTGCTGATAAATCGTAACCAGTTGCAGCAATGCTTGTTCTTTATGCTCAGGTTCTTCAACTAATTGTTCAAATATTTTTTCAGCTCGGTCAAAAAAACCTGAAACCATATAGTCTTTGGCTAATTGTTGTAGTGCGATATTTTTTTGATCTATGGTTAAGCCTTCTCGAGAAATCAAATTCTCATGAATACGGATAGCGCGGTCAACTTCGCCACGACGACGAAATAGATTGCCCAACGCGAGATGGGTATCTATGGTTTCATCATCGATCTGAAGCAGTTCAATAAACTGATCAACCGCTTTGTCAGATTGTTCAGACAGCAGCAAGTTAAGACCCTTGACGTATTGTCGAGAGATCTGATGGGATTGTTCTTGCTTATCATGTCGAGCACTACGATGACCCATATACCAGCCATAAGCGGCTGCAATAGGTAATAGTAGAAACAGTAGCTCTAGCATTAACGAATAAACCTAACCTTTAATATCAGGTAGTGATGAAGAAGAAGACACTGATTTTTTGCTTTTCGCTAATTGCTTTCGTAAACGTGCAATGGTTAATTTGGATTTTAAATATAAGCTACCAAAGATCAACCAAGCAAGGCCAAAAGCGACAATGAAGACACCACCCAGTAAGGTAGATAAATGAAATTCATTTTGAGCAATCAAATAGTTAAATTTTACCATCTCTTGATTTTGAGCCCCTAAAGCAAGGGCGATAAGAAATAAGGCAATCGCTATTATTATTTTTATAACTTTCATTATTAGCACTCATCAGCGTCCATACAATACTTCTAATTATGCAGCAAATTCCGGTGACACTCCAATACCAATCGTAGAAAGCACAAAATATTATTCGAAAGGTTAATACCGGTCATAACTTGGCGAATTTCTTATGTGATAACTATCATTTACAACATTCAACTATGGTCAATATATCAACAATATTCCTCGATTAAACTTCGAGTTAAAAAACAAAAAGCGGCAACCAATAAAGGTATGCCGCTTTTTTTCATCTTGCAATGATTTAAATACTGCTGTTCACACGCTCGCGAAGCTCTTTACCTGGCTTAAAGTGAGGAACGTATTTACCTTCCAGTTCCACTTTTTCGCCCGATTTAGGATTACGTCCAACACGTGGTTCACGATAATGCAGAGAAAAACTTCCGAAACCACGGATTTCTATACGATCACCTGCTTCTAGTTTATTAGCCATATGCTCAAGGATATCCTTTACAGCATCTTCTATTTCTTTAGCTGATAGGTGTGTCTGTTGTGCACAGAGCCTTTCAATTAATTCAGACTTAGTCATAGGTGATTCCCTCATTCTACTCTAACTTTATCAAAAAAAAGGGAGCCATAGCGGCTCCCTTCTATAGGCAGTATTATTCGCCTTTAGCAGCCTTGAATGCGTCAGCCATAGCGTTACCAAACGAAGATTCATCAACCTTGTTTAGAGTAGCCATTGCTTCTTGCTCTTCAGCTTCGTCTTTAGCTTTGATAGATAGGTTGATTACGCGGTTTTTACGGTCTACACCAGTAAATTTCGCTTCAACACTATCACCAACACTGAACACTAGAGATGCGTCTTCGATACGGTCACGTGCTGCTTCTGAAGCACGGATGTAACCTTCAACACCTTCAATTAGTTCAATTGTAGCACCTTTTGCGTCAACTGCAGTAACAGTACCGTTTACAAGCGTACCTTTTTTGGTGTCAGCAACATATGCATTGAACGGGTCGTTTTCCATTTGCTTAACGCCAAGAGAAATACGCTCACGATCAGCATCTACTGCTAGAACAACTGCAGAGATCTCGTCGCCTTTTTTGTAGTCACGAACCGCTTCTTCACCTTGAGCATTCCAAGAAATGTCAGATAAGTGAACAAGACCGTCGATTCCACCGTCAAGACCGATGAAGATACCAAAGTCAGTGATAGACTTAATCTTACCAGTTACTTTGTCGCCTTTAGCTTGCGCTTCAGCGAAAGTCTGCCAAGGGTTAGCTTTACATTGTTTTAGGCCTAGAGAGATACGACGACGTTCTTCGTCGATATCAAGAACCATAACTTCAACTTCATCGCCAACATTAACCACTTTAGATGGGTGGATATTTTTGTTAGTCCAATCCATTTCTGAAACGTGTACTAGACCTTCAACGCCTTCTTCGATTTCTACGAAGCAGCCGTAGTCAGTTAGGTTAGTAACACGACCAGTTAGTTTGTGACCTTCAGGGTAACGCTTAGCGATTGCTACCCATGGATCTTCGCCAAGTTGCTTAAGACCTAGAGAAACACGAGTGCGCTCACGGTCAAACTTAAGAACTTTAACTAGGATTTCATCACCAACATTTACGATCTCAGATGGGTGCTTAACACGCTTCCAAGCCATATCTGTAATGTGAAGTAGGCCATCTACACCACCAAGGTCAACGAATGCACCGTAGTCAGTAAGGTTCTTAACGATACCTTTAACTTCAGTACCTTCTTGTAGAGTTTCAAGAAGTTCGTCACGCTCAACGCTGTTTTCAGATTCGATAACAGCACGACGAGAAACAACAACGTTGTTACGTTTCTGGTCAAGCTTGATTACTTTGAACTCTAGCTCTTTGTTTTCTAGGTGAGCAGTATCGCGAATAGGGCGAACGTCAACAAGAGAACCAGGAAGGAATGCACGGATACCGTTAAGTTCAACGGTGAAACCGCCTTTCACTTTACCGTTGATGATACCAACAACAGTTTCAGCTTCTTCACAAGCTTTCTCAAGAACGATCCACGCTTCGTGACGCTTAGCTTTCTCACGAGAAAGTTGAGTTTCACCGAAACCATCTTCAACCGCGTCAAGCGCTACATCTACTTCATCACCAACAACTACTTCAAGTTCGCCAGTAGCGCTCTTGAATTGTTCAGCTGGAATAGCAGATTCAGATTTAAGGCCTGCGTCTACAAGAACGAAACCGTTCTCGATAGCAACAACAGTACCTTTTACAATAGTACCTGGGCGGAATTCTAGTTCGTTTAGCGACTCTTCAAAGAGTTGAGCAAAAGATTCAGTCATTATAATAAGATCTTCATATAATTAAACGTCCATGGGTATCCTACCGCATGGGGTTGATAAATTAGCCAGTCATCATCCTTGCGACCGACGGTCCTTGTCGCCAAGTATTTAACCTAAGTGAAATCTGCGTTTAAGATCTAATCCTAAACGCAAGACCCACCGAGCTAAAAGCTACTTAGCGAGTTTAGATTTGATATATTCTAGCGATTTCTCTACTACTTCCTCAATAGAAAGTGACGTAGAATCAATCACTAAGGCGTCATCTGCAGGGCGTAAAGGCGCTACCGCTCTGTTGCGGTCACGATCATCACGCTCCTGAATGTCGCATAAAAGTTGGTCAAAGTTACCACTTAACCCTTTAAGTTGCAACTGGTTAAGGCGTCTTAGCGCTCTTTCTTCTGCCGCAGCATCAAGGAATATTTTTGCTTCCGCTTGTGGAAAAACCACGGTTCCCATGTCTCGACCATCCGCCACTAAACCAGGCTTAGTATCAAAAGCACGCTGACGACGTAATAATGCTTCACGCACACGAGGCAGAGAAGCCACTTTCGATGCGGCAGTACCGGTTTCTTCTTTACGCAATTCTTTAGAAACGTCTTCACCTTCTAGGATCACTTTAACCAAATCACCCTCAGCAATAAATTGCACGTCAAGATGGGTCGCAATTGGAACAAGTGCATCTTCAGATTCAATATCAATGCCATGATGAATAGCCGCTAATGCTAATACCCGATAAATTGCTCCGGAATCAAGAAGATGGAAGTTAAGCTTGTCTGCCAGTAGCATGCACAATGTGCCTTTACCTGCGCCACTAGGGCCATCGACGGTAATAACCGGATGTTGAGACGACATAAAAAATCTCCAAGAGAGTAGAAGAATACCAATAATGTGCCAAATTATAGCGAAAAGTTGGACTCACTTCATGTTTAATTCGATTTTTGTTCTTAAATCATCAAAATAAAAACGGCTCAAACAAAAAGAGCTTCTATAAAAGAAGCCCTTGAAATTTATTATTTATTAAACGGATTAATGCTGACTCAACGCTTCAAACTTTTCAAAGTAAGTCGGGAAGGTTTTAGAGGTACATTTCGGATCATTAATCGTCACTGCAGTATCACTCAACGCCACTAGGGAAAAGCACATTGCCATGCGGTGATCATCATAAGTATCAATCGCAGCATGGATCAGCTTTTGTGGTGGTGTAATAATAATATAATCATTGCCCTCTTCCACTTGCGCGCCCACTTTGCGTAACTCAGTTGCCATCGCCGATAAGCGATCGGTCTCTTTCACCCGCCAGTTATAGACGTTACGAATGGCGGTGGTACCTTTGGCGAATAATGCTGCGGTGGCAATCGTCATTGCGGCATCAGGAATATGGTTAAAATCCATATCGATCGCATTAAGATCTTTACGGCGACACAGTACATAGTCATCGCCCCACTCTATTTCTGCGCCCATTTTCTCAAGCGCATCCGCAAATTGAATATCCCCTTGGATGCTATTTTTGCCAATACCGGTGACTTTGATCTCCCCGCCCTTTACTGCCGCAGCAGCTAAAAAGTAAGAGGCCGAGGAAGCGTCGCCTTCAACGAGGAAATCGCCTGGTGATTGATAATATTGACCAGCAGGAATAACAAAAGACTGGTAGTTTTGATTTTCAACTTGCACGCCAAATTTGGCCATAATATCGAGAGTGATATCGATATAAGGTTTCGATACAAGTTCACCTTCAATTTCAATCCGAACCTCACCTTGTGCAAGTGGCGCAGTCATTAAAAATGCGGTTAAGAATTGACTTGAGATTGAACCGTCTATTCGTACTGTACCTGCTTTTAAACCTGTCGCATTAATTTTTAATGGTGGATAATTATCATTTTCAAGATAATCAATATCCGCGCCAGCAGTACGCAAAGCATCAACCAAATGGCCAATTGGGCGCTCTTTCATTCTTGGCTCGCCAGTAAGTACAAACTCACCTTGGCCTAAACATAATGCCGCAGCTAATGGACGCATCGCCGTTCCGGCATTACCTAAAAATAACTCTAGCGGTTGAGTCGCATTAAACACGCCGCCTAAACCTTCAATCTCACATACCGTGTTGTTATGTGATAACTGGTATTGAACCCCCAAAGCAGACAGAGCAGTCAACATGTGACGAATATCATCACTGTCGAGTAAATTGGTGAGACGTGTTTTGCCCGTTGCCAGCGCAGCAAGTAAGAGTGCGCGATTTGACACGCTTTTTGAACCGGGTAAGTTCACTTCACCGGATATTTTATCAATGGGTTGTAGCGTTAGGGTTTCCATACGTGACGATATTCCTTGATATTAAAAAATTAACTGAAGAGACAAGTACTTCATTGAAACTGATATAGGCAGATTAACCAAAAAAATGCGTTAAGGCTAGCGGGTGTTTCGTTAACCGTATTTTACTCGAACTGACATCTGTAATATCTTAATCTAATACTCGAACAAAAAATTGAATTTATGACTATTCACTTGCCGTACCTTGAAAACCCCAACACGCCCTTTCCCGCGGTTGAAACGGCATTATCCGATCCCGATGGCCTACTCGCGTTTGGTGGCGATCTATCGCCTATCCGCTTACTTTCTGCTTATCAGAACGGCATATTTCCTTGGTACTCTCATGATGACCCTATTTTATGGTGGAGCCCATCTAAACGCGCGATCTTAAAACCCAGTGAATTTACGCCATCAAAAAGCTTAAAAAAGTGCTTGCGACAATCTTATTATCAAGTGAGCTTAAACAAAGCGACCAAAGAGGTGATTGAGTTATGTGCTTCCACTCGCAGTGCCGAGGAAACCTGGATCACTACCGAGATGCAACAAGCTTATATTGACTTGATCAAGCTGGGTCATTGCCATTCAATTGAAGTATGGGATGGCGAGCAATTAGTCGGTGGATTATATGGACTGCTGATTGGAAAGGTCTTTTGTGGTGAGTCGATGTTCTCTTTACAAACAAACACCTCAAAAATTGCCTTTTGGCATCTATGTTATTATTTTGATTCTATCGGCGGAAAGTTGATTGATTGCCAACTCGAAAACGCGCATTTAATCAGTTTAGGGGTGAATATTTTCGAGCGATCAGTGTTTATTCAAACCTTACAACAACTGACCACTAAAACCATCGAGCGCGATTTGCTTTCACCTCGTACGTTACATGCACCTACTGCTGCAAAAGAATAAGAACTATTATGTCAAATACGAATATAAGAATTGGTTTAACTGAGAACCACCCTTGCAGCTACTTGCCAGAGCAAGAGGAACGTATTGCGGTGGTACTTGATGATGATTGCCACAGCGCAGAGCATTACGCGTTGTTTCTCGCCAATGGATTTCGTCGTAGTGGCAATATGATTTACAAACCGCATTGCGATGAATGTAACGCCTGTCAGTCGATTCGCTTATCGGTCAATCATATTCAACTGTCTAAAAGTCAAAAACGAATACGAAATAAAGCGGCGGGGTTACGTTGGGTATTTCAATCTGAGCTGGATCCACAGTGGTTCGATCTTTATGAACAATACATCAATCAGCGACACAGCACTGGCAGTATGTACCCAGCCAACAAAGAAACATTTGACCAATTTTCGCACACTGATTGGATGGAGCCGCAATTTTTACATGTCTATGAAGACGACAAATTGATTGCGGTAGCAGTAACCGATAACCTTGATGACTGCTTGAGTGCTTTTTACACCTTCTTTCAACCCGATCACCCGCTATCACTAGGAACCTTGTGTATTTTATTGCAATTAGAGCAATGCAAAAAATTGGCCAAACAATGGCTATATTTAGGTTACCAAGTGGATGATTGTCCAGCGATGAATTACAAAGTTCGCTTTCATCACCATCAAAAGCTAGTAAATCAACGTTGGCAAGGGTAGAATACGCAACAACTTTGATCTTAGGCTCTATTTTTATGAGCTTGAGATAATTACCCCCTATTTAAACTGTCGTTTCTAACAGTTAAAAATAAGCCAAGTTTCGGTAAGAGGATTAAATGGCAAAAGAAGACGTAATTGAGATGCAAGGCACTGTCCTTGACACATTACCAAACACTATGTTCCGTGTTGAATTAGAAAATGGTCACGTTGTGACTGCTCACATTTCTGGTAAAATGCGCAAAAACTACATTCGTATTCTTACGGGTGACAAAGTAACTGTAGAGATGACTCCTTACGATCTCTCTAAAGGCCGCATCGTCTTCCGTGCTCGTTAATCATCCATTACGATGATAATTTGATGATTTAACATTATCGAATTGACCTAATTAAAAAACCGAAGCCATGAGCTTCGGTTTTTTTTATGCCTTACTTGCCTCTTCACTGTTACGGCAAGTGCCTTACAAATAGGCTTATATTGTGCTTAATGTACCACTTCTTCTTGATTTGAATAGATAAATTCTAATTTATCGTCTTTCAAGCCAATTTTTACCGTACCGCCCCCCACTAGCGAACCAAACAACAGTTCATTGGCCAATGGTTTTTTCAGTTTATCTTGGATCACGCGCCCCATAGGACGAGCCCCCATCGTTTTGTCATAGCCTAAATGCGCTAACCAATGACGAGCATCTTCTGATACCTCCATCGACACGCCACGCACATCTAATTGCGCTTGCAGTTCAACAATAAACTTATCAACCACTTGATAGATCATGCTTTCACTCAAGCTATTAAACCAAATGATGTTGTCTAAACGGTTTCTAAACTCTGGCGTAAATAGTTTTTTGATTTCCGACATCGCATCATGGCTGCTGTCTTGTTGAATAAGACCAATCGATTGACGCTCAGTTTCTTTAACGCCTGCATTGGTTGTCATCACTAAAATAACATTGCGGAAATCGGCTTTTCGGCCATTGTTATCGGTTAAGGTGCCGTTATCCATCACTTGTAATAACAAGTTAAATACATCACCGTGAGCTTTTTCAATCTCATCTAGCAGTACGACTGAATGAGGATGTTTGATCACCGCATCAGTCAGTTGGCCACCTTGATCATAACCAACATAACCTGGAGGCGCGCCAATTAAACGACTGACTGAATGACGTTCGCCGTATTCAGACATATCAAAGCGCAATAATTCCACTCCAAGTAACTTAGACAACTGCACGGTCACTTCCGTTTTACCGACACCGGTAGGCCCCGCAAACAAGAATGACCCAACCGGTTGATGTTCATGCCCTAAACCTGCCCTCGTGAGCTTAATCGCCTCACACAGCACATCAATGGCAGGCTCTTGTCCAAATACCAACATTTTGAGGCGGCTATCAAGTTTGGCTAATACCTCTTTATCTGAAGATGACACTGATTTTTCTGGAATACGCGCCATTTTAGCCACAATAGATTCAATATCCGCGACATTGACGGTTTTCTTACGCTTATTAACTGGCGCTAAACGACAACGTGCGCCCGCTTCATCCATTACATCGATGGCTTTATCTGGTAAATGGCGCTCGTTAATGTACTTAGCCGACAGTTCAACCGCAGCACGCAATGCTTTATTACTAAAGCGCACGTCATGATGTTCTTCATATTTCGATTTCAAACCAATCAAAATCTTGGTGGTATCGTCAATCGATGGCTCTAAAATATCAATCTTTTGGAAGCGACGTGCTAGTGCTCTTTCTTTTTCAAAAATAGTATTAAATTCTTGATACGTGGTCGAACCGATACAGCGCAACTTACCATTACTTAATAATGGTTTAATTAAGTTCGCGGCATCAACTTGTCCACCAGATGCAGCGCCAGCACCGATAATGGTATGAATTTCATCAATAAATAGAATACTGTCTTCTTCTTTCTCAAGCTGCTTTAAAATGGCTTTAAAGCGTTTTTCAAAATCACCTCGATATTTTGTTCCCGCCAGAAGCGAGCCAATATCCAATGAATAAATCACACTATCTTTGATCACATCTGGCACTTGTCCTTCAATAATACGCCAAGCGAGCCCTTCCGCAATCGCCGTTTTCCCCACACCAGCTTCACCGACCAGTAATGGGTTGTTTTTACGACGGCGACACAATACTTGAATGGTTCTTTCAAGTTCATGATCACGACCGATCAATGGATCTATTTGGCCTTTTTTCGCTACTTCATTGAGGTTAGTGGCAAAGCTATCCAACCTTTCTTCTGAGTTATTATCTTGAGCTTGATCTTCATTAAGAGAGTGAGGCGAATCCGCACCCGTGTCAGCATCATTTTTACGGATGCCATGAGAGATGAAATTAACAATATCTAAACGACTAATATCATTTTTCTTTAATAAGTAAGCGGCGTGAGATTCTTGCTCGCTGAAGATCGCGACCAATACGTTTGCGCCTGCTACTTCGCTACGACCCGAAGATTGCACATGAAAAACAGCTCGTTGTAACACGCGTTGAAAACTAAGCGTAGGTTGAGTTTCACGCTCTTCATCCGCTTCTACAATCAGCGGTGTGGTTTGATCAATAAAAATATCAAGCTCTTGGCGCAAGATATCAATATCGGCTTGGCAAGCAGATAAAGCTTCATTGGCTGATGGGTTATCGAGCAATGCCAATAGAAGATGCTCTACGGTCATAAACTCATGGCGCTTTTCTCTGGCACGTACGAATGCCCCGTTCAAGCTTGTTTCTAATTCTTTATTTAGCATAGCTATCTCCCCAAAGAACAACTCACTTTACTACCTGTTTAGACTGAGCTTGTTTCAGACCCAATCTAATCAAAACAGCTAAGCTAAGTCTTAGCCAGGTTTACACCTGTTCCATTGTGCACAACAAAGGATGATCATTTTGTTTGGCATGCATTGAAACCTGCATGACTTTCGTTTCAGCAACTTCAGCCGTAAATGTGCCGCAAATTGCTTTACCATCAAAATGTACTTTCAACATCACTTGAGTTGCGCTCTCCAAATCCATGGAGAAAAATCGATTCAAAATTTCGATAACAAAATCCATCGGTGTGTAATCATCATTGTTTAAAATTACGTGATACATCGCCGGGGGTTTAACTTTCGTTTTTTCGTGTTCTAGAAGGTCGAGACCCGGTGCTGACCATTGGTATTGATTACTCATTATAAAATTCTACTTATTTACTACTTTAATGATTGGTTTAGCTGGTTGGGCCAAAGTTTGTTGATTATAGGTATAGGTTCACATTAAAAACTTGCGGCCACCTTGCTGCGATAATCTTACTGAAACAGACCAATCAAATTCCCTTCTAATTAAGAGACTAATGCACCAATCCAATCCCTGCAAATAAAAGATCACTATTGGTAAAATCTCGCAACTAATTAGACTAAAAAACAAGCAACCATTCATTTGGTTTATATCTGGATCATGCCACCGCACGTAAGTAGTTAATGAAAAGTTAAATTATCCGCGACTATTTTGCTATTCATAGGGCATTTATCACTCAAAACTATTGACTGTTGCCAATGATTGTCTAAATTATGTGCTGAGTGGTTAAAAAATTAACCGAGGTCTTCGTTAAAAAGCATGAGGGATGTACAGCATGGCTACAGGAACAGTTAAATGGTTTAATAATTCCAAAGGATTTGGATTCATTTGCCCTGAAGGAGAGGAAGGCGATATTTTTGCTCACTACTCCACAATAAAGATGGATGGTTACCGCACACTAAAAGCTGGCCAACAAGTATCCTATGAAGTCGAAAGTGGACCCAAAGGATCTCATGCAAGCTTAGTTATGCCGGTCGAAGACCAAAGTAAATAATTTTTATACCTTTTTGATTTGAGCGGCGATTATGTCGCTTTTATTTTTTTGGTTCTCATTATCTTTTAGATTCTCGTCACTAAGCTTGGTCACTATGTAGGCTTTGTTGCGTAATTAAAATTTAGAGGTGACAACACTAGAATGGTATTATTTCAATCAATTCGGTAAGTTTTAGGCATACCTAGCCCTGTTAGTTTATTTAAAGCTTTGATCATTGTGACTGGCATCATCACATCTTGAAAACATCAATAAGACCTCTAAACTTATTTTTCATCAAAAAACAAGCAGCTCATTATAAGCTGCTTGTTTGCTTGGTCAATCCTATTTTCGGATTAGATATTATCAATAATGGCATTCAATGTTTTCGATGCTCGCATTAACTGAGAAACTTTAACATCGTCAACAAAGTAGTAACCACCTAAATCCCCCGGTGCGCCTTGAGCATTGTTCAGCTCTGCCACAATCGTCGTTTCGCCTTGAGCTAATTCAGTTGCAATCGAAGTAAATTGTTGTGCCAACTCTGGATCGGCTGATTGCTCTGCCAGTGCTTTGGCCCAGAATGTGGCAAGGAAGAAATGGCTACCACGGTTATCAAGCTCGCCCACTTTACGCGACGGTGATTTGTTCTCATCTAAGAACTGACCCGTTGCCTTATCTAACGCATCGGCAAGGACTTTCGCTTTCGCATTGCCGGTAACAATACTTAAGTGCTCCAATGAAGCCGCTAATGCCAAGAACTCACCTAAGGAATCCCAACGTAAGTGATTTTCTTTTTCCACTTGCTGAACGTGTTTAGGCGCAGAACCACCAGCACCAGTTTCAAATAAACCACCACCATTCATAAGCGGAACAATCGACAGCATTTTAGCTGAAGTACCAAGCTCAAGAATTGGGAATAAATCAGTGAGATAATCACGTAATACGTTGCCGGTCACCGAGATAGTATCTAAACCTTCTTTAATGCGCTCAAGTGAGTAGTTGGTTGCCGCTACTGGCTCAAGGATCTTAATGTCGAGACCATCGATATCAAAGGTTGGCAAATAAGCATTCACTTTTTTGATCAACTCTGCATCATGCGCACGATTTTCATCTAACCAGAAAATAGCCGGAACGCCCGATGCACGCGCCCGTGTCACTGCCAGTTTCACCCAATCTAGGATAGGTGCATCTTTCACTTGGCACATGCGGAAGATATCACCTTGTTGCACTTCTTGTGTTAACAGCGCCTTTCCGTTGCTATCAACGACACGAATAGTACCGGCTTGTTTGGCTGCAAAGGTTTTATCATGTGAACCGTATTCTTCGGCTTTTTGCGCCATTAGACCTACGTTCGGCACACTGCCCATAGTGGTTGGATCGAATGCACCATGCTGTTTACAAAAGTCAATTACCGCTTGATAAACACCAGCGTAAGAACGGTCTGGGATCATCGCTTTAGTATCTTGTAGCTGACCATCGTTATTCCACATTTTACCCGATGAACGCAGCATAGCTGGCATCGATGCATCGACAATCACATCACTTGGTACATGTAGGTTAGTAATGCCGCGATCAGAATCGACCATGGCAAGCGCAGGGCGTGTTGCGTAAACCGCTTGGATCGCTTGTTCAATTTCTTGTTTTTGATCGGCTGGTAAAGATTCAATCTTACTGTAAACATCGCCCAAACCATTGTTGACATCCACGCCTAATTCTTCAAATAAGCGTCCGTATTTAGCGAAAACATCTTTGTAATACACTTTGACCGCATAACCAAAGATCACTGGATCCGATACTTTCATCATGGTGGCTTTTAAATGCAGAGAAAGCAAAATGCCCTGCTCTTTAGCCGCCGAAATTTCTTTTTCATAAAAATCGACCAATGCTGCTTTGTTTAACACCGCGGCATCAATGATTTCTTTATCCAATAATGGGAATTCTGATTTTAGTACTTCCACATTGCCGGCCGCATCAACATGTTCAATACGAACCGATGTTGCGCCATTAATTGTGACTGACTTTTCGCTGCCGTAAAAATCTTGCTCTGTCATGCTGGCAACATGTGAGGTTGAATCTGATGCCCAAGCTCCCATTGAATGTGGGTTTTTCTTGGCATAGTTCTTAACCGATAGTGGCGCACGGCGATCAGAGTTACCCTCACGCAATACTGGGTTAACCGCACTGCCTTTGATTTTGCCATACGTTTCTTGAATTAAACGTTCTTCGTCTGTTTTGGGCTCATCAGGGTAATTTGGTAGCGCATAACCTTTCGCTTGCAGTTCTTTAATCGCAGCGCGCAATTGCGGAATAGAAGCCGACACGTTTGGCAATTTAATAATGTTGGCTTCTGGCGTGTTGGCCAGCAAACCTAATTCCGTCAGAGCATCACCAATACGTTGGTCTTCGGTTAAGTACTCTGGGAAGTTAGCAATAATACGACCCGCCAGTGAGATATCACGAGTATCAACCGCAATGCCTGAAGAAGCCGTAAAAGCACGAATAATTGGCAATAATGAATGCGTTGCCAAAGCTGGAGCTTCATCAGTAATGGTATAAATAATAGTTGGCTGTTTATCTGTGTTTTGAGTAGGCATTAAATTTCCCTATATATTTATCGAACCGCGATGCATTTCAAACAGAGAGTTTGAAGCAAATAAGCGGTGGTCTCTAGAGGGGATCGTTGGGAGATCCATCCTCTCCTCGTGATGGCCTTCTTGCGTTATAAAATCTGGGTTAGAATCTATCGCTAAGCTGACGTAATTTTTGTTATGTATTCTTTCTGATCTGTCTCAGACGAATTTAAACAAACTTAATGATTGAGTCTGTTATTATGTTTTCAGCGCGCACCATAATAGCTTAAATCCTATTTTAGTAAAACTTAGGCTCTAATTTTGTTTACATTTTTGCAAGGTACTTGTACTTTCTAAATGCCATAACTTAATTTAATATCAATGTTTTAACCTCTACAAATAACGCCCGAGTGACATACGGGGTGACATTGCAGATCTGTGATGTATAGCAAATCTCTTGTCTATCCGACTCTAATAAAAAAGGCTACCCGTACTGGATAGCCTTTAAATACATGTGACGCTGTAATGCTTTGCTAACTAGCTAATAGTGGCGGCAACAATAGACGCATCAACGATATTCCAGCTAATTGCAGCCGTGGCTTTAATCACCGTTAAATCTTGCTGAAATGCTGATAAGTGGATGGTGCCACTTTGCATTAATGCTGTAGCTAGTTGACGCGGGTCTTGTGCAATCGCTTGAATACCTGATCCGTCTTCGGCTAGGGCGCAACATGCCCCCGAAAGTTCGATATCAATACCAAATCCAGCGTCAAATACGCCAATGATGCTGCTCGAACCTAGTGCGATAAACCCACCAGCCAGACTAGCCGCTTCACTTGAGATAATCGTATATGATTCGCGTGGCAGATAAGCTTCACCCAATGCTTTGCTAACATTCCCGACTTGCTTAGAATCGACAATGAAAAACACATGATCAGACTTTGCAAGTAACGCGCCGTAAGTTTCCAGCACGAAAGCGGAAACGTCAGCTTTCGGTACAGCTTTAACCGCACCGCCGCGAAGCTTGGTAGGATTCAAAATACCTGCAGGTCGAGTGATATCTTCTGCTTGAACGCCCAAAAATACATCTTCTAACCCTTTAGAAACCGCACCAGAAACGAGACCAGTCAAAAACTCGGGCGCATGACCGTTTGCTTTGTACAATTCATTTGTAGTCGCTGTGATAGCTCCGATCGTATGACGCTTTAATTTTATGCCAGTTGATACTCCCTTAATCATAGGCCACATTCTCGCGGTCTCAGGCATAAAAATTGCACTATCGCTACTGGTTGCCGCGTGTGGCACCGTAAGATTGCCACCCATTGAAATAGGTTCAACTCGGATCGCTGGGTGGTTCAATAGAGTCATTGCTGCGAATGCGTTCTGTTCAGTCTTGAGTGCCGCTAGCTGTTCACGCACAAGTGGCTTAACATTCGCGTCACCGCTTGTGATTGGCTTTACAGTCGATTTATTAAACACGCCAACTTTCTGTGATGCGGCTTGCTTGATCACTTGTTTTACAATGTTTGACATAGTTTTTACTTCCTAAAATTTAATATAAAGATGGTGCTAATCAGTTAACTTAAACACGATCCAACATTTCGCTAATCGTCAGTTCTGCACCTTTGAACACGCGCAGTGTATATCGCCCAGACGATAGTTCTTTAGTGAACTCTGCATCACTAACAGGCCGGTGCTTGTTACGTGCTAGACACTTAACGGCACCACTTTTGTTGATTGCATAAGACGGAACTCCGCCTGAAATTAATACTATTTGTCGGCTCATTTTAAGCTCCATTTTCTTCGATTGATTTGAGCCACTCAATAGCGGCTTGGCGTTTAGTAATCCCCTTGCACCGCGCGGCTTGAGCGATTGTGATCGGGGCGTTTTGTTGGTTCGATTTCATGCGCTTCATTAGAGCAATAGCTTCTTCGCTTTTTAGAATAACTGCTAAAGGGTTTGCACCGATGGCGGTCACGCTTAGCTCAATAATATGAATCTTCTTGAAGCGCAAACCTTGGAAGTTTCCGTTTGCGTCTTTCATTACGTCATAGCCGCCGTCAGGCTTAGCATTAAAGCCGATCGAGACCGCACTCCACGCACCACTTTTTGCGTTATCAAAGCCGCGCTGTGACTGCTCACCATTCACATAGTGATCATCAAAATTCATAGTCGAACAAAGCACATTGCCATTTGCCTTCCCGCTGTATCTCATACGCCAATTTTCGTTATACCCGATCGTTGTACCAGAAACGTGGTTACTGAAAATTGGAATATCAGCCGCGCGAGCGTTCATTTCATCGACATCGTAACTTGTCGTTTCGATGATATCGCCATCAATATCGACCACTGCGCTTGATGCAATCGCGTTTAAAGTAAATTTCATTTTGCTTAAATCCTATTTATTGAAAATTAAGATTAAGAAGTTGGTGTCACTGTTTCGCCAATCGAACCGCAGCCGCAGAAATACATGTAGCTCGATCAACTTCTAACTAGCCGCTCACGTTGAACCCTTATAGGACGCGAGCCAGTGACACCACTTCTTAACCCTATGAGATACACTATATCACCCATGTACAGCGAAAAGCTGCTTTCGGATCTATTTTCTGCACTTATGATGGCGAATTATGTGACAGACCGCACGCTTTTGTTTTAGGTCACACACTTTCGGCAAAGTGTGTGACCGTGGTATATGCGCTGGTCGGACATTTTCGGGAATATGTCCGACCGGCTATGGTAAAAAATGCGCCTTCTGGCTTTGCTCCGGCTCCGTTGGTTCTTCACTTTTTACCACCCCAAATTTCATAAATCATAGTGCCGTGTAGCATGTCGGCAAAGTCGTTCATGTAATCTAGCTCTAGTAAGTATTCGCGACCACTGCCAACCAGCCTTAACTCGTGATCACCTAAAATGAAAGGAGATTTGCTACAAATATGGCTCATGTCGTCGATAAGAAAACGGCACTTGTAGACGTCGATATCATGATCAGAAATGTGATTGATAAATCCTAGTAAGTCGTCACGGCTGCCTATGTTGTCGGGTACTTCGATATCGTGCTCAATAATACGAGCGTTCATTAACAATCGCTTAGAAAAATGGCCTTTGTTGAGCTTGTCGATCTGTTTCATATCGTAATAATCGCGATGTTCATCATTTACATGCAGCATTAGCAATTCCTTTTATTTATTTACCGGTTTGATGTAGTCCGGCAATGGTTTTTTACTTCCGCTTGGCTTTGGTTGTACTGTCTGGCGATATGTTGGTTCGTTGCGTTCTGCTGTTGCTGCTGCTCGTTTTCGTTGTACCTGAGACTCATTCTTACCGCTGGCGATCAAGTTTAGGCTACGAAACAGGCTCATTTTTCGGGTATATAACGCATCTGCAATCTGTAAAAGCGGGTTCTGCTTTACTGCACCGCTTGCCGTGGTAATTACAAAATCAAAGTTGCGTTTTCTCATTTGTTTTTGAACGTCATTAAGCTGATCTTCGACAAAACATAGATCGGTTAATGTTGCCAGTTCCGACGAATTTAAGCTTAGTAACTCGCGTTTGTACTTCTCAAAAATCGTCTGTTGCGCCTTTGTTTTCAACTGCTCAGGGCATTTTGTCGCCATCACTTCTGCATAAGCTAAATTATCGCGTTGCATGTTCTGCGCAGATCGGTTTCGATTGTTATCCATATTGATTCCTTAAATTTAAAATAAATATTGACTTAAAAAATTGTTCTGGTATGGTGAAACCATTATTTTACGCCTGAATTATCTATTTCACACTTCAAAATTAACCCCTCTCAGGGAAGCGGCATTTTTCCAACTTAATATTGTGCTCCGTGCACATGATGATGATATCCTATTCGTGCCCCTCCCCACTTCTAAGGCACCTAACCGTGGCGGGGTGGTCTCAGCTATTAAATAAAACTAACTCTTCTTATATCGCTCGTTTGATGCCTTTACGTGGTGGTGTACTGGTGGCTTAGTTAGTAATCAAACCAATCATCATTGATGTCTAAGCTTCCACCTGTTGGACTGCTACCACGCTTAACACCATTCTTGTAGTCGTTATCGTCTCGACTGCATACTTTGTTATGACATGACCTGCAAACTATTCGAATGTTACTTGGGTTCATGGCCTCTTCTGGTGTCTTACATGCTGCCAACGGCACCGGATAGTGATCAGCTACTAACCCTTTTCCGTTTTTATATGGGCTACGTGTGTCGCATAAGCAGCATGTCCAGTCGGCTTGTCTGATTAGTGTCATGCGCTGCTTGCGCCATCGGGGATCGTCGTATACTGCTCGTCTTAGGGCTTGCGTACTAAATAGCATCTTCTTTCCTTTTGGTAATGTTGATAGTCATAGTGCGTTGTTCCTTTGCTTCGAGTGATAGCAGCGGCATTGATAACTTACGACCTCTTCGCGGTGCTGGTGGCTCATCGTCGGTCGATAGTCTCAACGTCTTAATCATGTGCGTTTGCTTATCAATCTGACTTTGAAGCGTCTTGTTCTGGTTGCTGTTGTCGTTCACTGCGAACCCTCGCTTATGTCTTGATAGATCGTGCGGTGACACCTGAATATATACACCACGGCCAACGTTAAAGAGGTCTGATTGTTTAGTGATTGGTTGCATTGCCTCGGCTGCCTCGTCTTTCAGCTTCTCGCGATACGCTGTTAGCTGATAGATTGATTGATTAATTGATTGCTCGCGGTCATGGCTTAGGGTCTTACGTCGCTTGAGCAATAGCTTTAATCGCTTAATCTCTTCGCCTACTCGCTTCACGGGATCCGGTTCTATCTCCTCCACTTCATGCTCTGCTAGTGCTAAACGCTCAAGCCCTGTGATCGTGATGTACGCATATAACTCTCGCTTCATAGATGCGTCTAGCTGCTTGCTGATATGTTCGATGGCGTTAAGAACGCTAATACGGCTCATGCGGCCTTTCGTTAATCTTTCAAGGCCATAAGCAAACGCTGCGGTGTGGTTAGTTTCCTGTGTTGTCAGCACGTCACCGGATAGCTCCAGCGTCGTTATACGCTTGGCCGCGTTGTGTGAGACTTGCGTGATGTCTTCCTCAATCTGCCAGCTCATAATCACGCCTCGGCCAGCTCTACGACTTGAACTTGATATGCTCCGGTATCCTTGAAAATCTCGGTTAGCTTTTTGGCTTGGTATTCATTCGTCACGATGATCACTAGTGGCTTAAGATCGGTAACTGCTGACATCATTCGCGCGTGTTCGTATCAATCACGCGCTCCTCTGCGATATCGAACCCTGCCTGTTTCAGTTCATCAATAAAATTGTTTATGTCATGCACTCGTATTGATTTACGTTTAATTTCGTTTGTGTTCAGAATTAGAACCATGATAAAACCCTCTTAATTTTTGATGGGTTATTTTATCATCACGACTTTCTGTGTGGTTATTTTTTCACCTACGTTTCTATCATTAGCACATCTTGGTATTCAGTGAGAAAGGAGTAATTGCTTTTGAAGGAGATCCACCAGCCGGTAAAAGTAAAAGTAAAAATAAATTAAAATAAGTCCGTCGATGTTGTAGCACGTAAAAATGGTTGATTTAGGCCGTGTTGCTAAGATGCGGTATATTATTAATATTTACCGCATCTTAGCAACACCGGTTTTTTACTTGTAACTCCCTGATAACTAAAAATAAACTGTCCAAAAATGGCCTATTTTCGTTGTCGCGAAAAACGCAAATTTCGCGACAAGCTAAAAACCAGAAATTTAACATATTTAACATTTTATTAACACGTTATTTTGTGGTGAAAAGTGACTAAATCTAGCGTAAATATGGCCTTCTTATCATCCACCAACCAACCCCATTTTTTAGTAATATTTGCACCATTTGCCGCTACTGCTTTACGCATTTTTACACCGGAATTAATATCAATGATCACGCCTTCTAGGGTGCTTATGTGTGGCTCATAGTCCTCATTTACTACCAATAGATTGCTATATTCCGGCTTGATCATAATGGTTATTTGTTGGCTGCCATCACGAGAAGAGCGATCTTGCTTGCTCTCAACTTCGAAACATTCACCTAATATTTGCTTAAGTATCTGCGCCATTTTCATGCTATCAAAGTGGGCTTTGGCTGCTCGTTGTGCTGCCCTTAATTGGCCGCCTTTCGACTTCTGGACACGTTCCAGCAAGGTTATATACTTGTCCATTCCTAAGCCATTTAGGACACCAAGATCGCGTAATGCAGTGGCTTTATTTAGTTTCGTTTTGCCAAGTTCCGAAGCGATAGCTTGCTTTATTTGATCTGCATCAATTGTTACTGACTCGCAATTTAGTAGTGCTTTGGTATCCAGTTTGATGCTATCCATCCACCAGCCCCGTAATATAAAGCTAACTTGTTTAGCTGTTCGTGCCTTGTCCATGCTTGCCACCTTAAATAGCTGCTTGGCTGTCCTCACATGGTAGCGAACACCGCTTACACCTTCCGTTAGACACGTATTAATGATCCCCTCGTTCATGTCGTCATGGTCTAGTTTCAATTCCTCGGCTATCACTCGCAAATAGCTATAAAGTTCCTTTTCACGCTCATTCATGCGTAGCAGCTCATCATATTTGAATTGTGCCACCGCCATTAAATCAGCCACCAGCTGATCTTTCTTAGCCTTCTTCGCTGCTTTGAATTGCTCACTAAATACCATTGCTTGCACCGCTTCGGGGGTGTTGCCTAGTGCGTCCTTGATGTTCACATCATAGTTAGCCCACATTAGCTGTATGATTAACGAGATCCACCAGTTTAAATCTGCATGGTCTTCTACTGCTTTAAGTTGAGCTTTGAACTTATCGAAATCAGTTAATACTTGCTCGATACCTAAAGTGTCTTGGATCGCCTCGGCTGTGTCATGTAGCTTGTCTACTGCATCTATTTGAAGTTCTGCATCGAAATTAGACGCAACACAAAGCTTTATTTGCTTCACCTCTCGAACCCTTGCGATCATCTGGTTAGCCTGTTTTGGGGTAACGATGCCACCAGAAAAGACGCCATATACGCAATCAAAGTGATCGTTCTCAATGGATACACCTGAACCGACGCTAGGTGAGCAAATAACCGCCTGATACTTTAATGATTCCTCGGTAGGGTCTGATAGCCATTTATCTTGGGCTATTATCTGACTTTTAGTTCGTCCAGCCGATAACTTTTTATCCTCGTTCTTTGCGAATATTTGCAGCGTCTTAACGTCTTCGATCTCGTCTAGCATTTCGGCTATCTTGGTTACATTGCTTACAGTGTCGCAAGTTACATATACATTTTTACCGTTTAAAATATCGGTTTCTATTTGGGCTAGTAATCCATCGTATGCCGTCGGGGTGTTCTTCTTCTTCTGGACGTCGGGATCGGCAATATAAACATCTACTGTCTTTCGTTGATGTTCACTCTCGATAATGGATAGATTCAATGTCTTGTATTGCTCGGGGCACCACTTTTTTAAAAATATTAATGTCTGTTCGTTAATATCAGCATCAAGGATCGCGACCGTGTGTGAAATCTGAATCAGATTTGCTAGTGAATGTAGCGCATTTTCACGAGCGGCACGTTCTAGAATGATAGTAAACTCGTCTAATACTAATGTGACGGGGTGATCTTGGGCTATCGTTTGAATAGTTTGATTAACGACGCCTTCGCTATATAGTGCGGATGGCGCACAAGTAAGGATACCTTTCGCCTTCAATGCTGGCGGTACTGGGTCGGTCTTGGTCTTCTTTAGCTCGTCATAATAGACGCCATTGAATTGGCTGGTGGCGTTGCGAGTTAATGAAATGGTGGGCGCGACAAACACGACTATATGACCGTTGTCTTGTGCTTGCTTGCAGTAGATAGCAGCATCTTTTGTTTTACCTGTTCCCATTTCCCACTTTAAGACATTTAAACATCCACCAGTAATTGACTGATCACGGTTCTTGTGTGCGGCCTGGGCGATGCTTTGGGGTAAACTGACTTGCTCTAATGCGTTCGATTTGATGCGGTTCCAACTTTTTAGCATCTGATTAGCTAAACTGCTAAAAGGTGGTTTTTCACTTTGTAGCATAGCGATGATATTCGCCTTATTTTTGATCGCAAAGTCAGATTTTCCGATCTGCTTGGCTTGCGCTGAGTTACTCATGAGTTATAATAGTTCCGTTAGTTAGTAGTTGTGGTTATCTGCTAGTTACACTTATAAGTAGTTAAGAAAAGCCGCCCCCAAAGCGGCTTTTTTCATGCCTGTTAGAAAATTTCATAATCAGTTAATGCCCGCTATTTTTCTTTAGATACAAAAAAACTCAGTAATAAACCCCCCGACTTATATGCAAAAAGCAAAGCGGATCGCGCGGGGTTTATTACTGAGTTATCTTTTTTATTGATTAGCGCGACCAAATCACGATCGCACTATATCATAGAAAAACTATAAAATATCGATCTAAATCAACAACTTACAGTCAATACTTATTTTAACTTCTTTTTAATTTCTTGCGTATGTTATTGCTCACGTATATAAAAACGCTTGCCTGTATTCGTTCTAATTTCGTATCTTTTGCCCCTATAATCGGTTGGCGTATTCGTTTTTGCTGGTAGCTTTACGCTGTAATCAAATTTAGGCGCTGCATTAAATGCTTTATCTGTTTTAAGCTTAATCTGACGCCCGTCGCTTAGTTCAAAAACATGATCGCCGTTTTCATTTACAAGCGCGGTTCCTGTTTGCGCTCGCAACGCTGAAAAATCGGGCGCAGCATGAGCACCACCAGCAAAAAAACACAAAATAAGTGCTAACTTATTAATGCTCACCATTCTTTTTTTTGTCAGCCGACTCATCACGTTCTCTTTCTTCACGCGACGCTTTACGTTTCGCATACTCAGCTTCTTCTCGCTCGTGAGTTTGCATCCATTTATAGTGACGCTTCATCCCCATTGATACTGAGAATGAGAATACCCATAGCGATATGATTAGACCAGCTAGCCAAAGTAAAATTTTTAGTACTAAAGGTTCCATCGTGTTGCTCCTGTTTTAATGTTTTAGCAAGTATATTGATTACTTGATCAGTTGATCGTTGTAGCATTGCATAGTGGCTGACACCGTTTTATTGTCGTTCATCTTTACATTCATTGTCATAAAAATTTTATCATTATCGATACCGTTAGTCTTGCCGATCGCACTCGGCATAAACACCACCAGCGAAAAAACAGAAAGTAATGCTATTACCCTAATCATAACTTAAGCCTTCTCTGGTGCCATTCTTTATTAACTTCCTCGACTATTTCAACACGTTCAATATATCCGCCACATTGCACCAAATCACTCATATACTGATAAATGGGCTTGCGTTGTTCTAAGTAATCAGCCTTATTATATATCCGACTAATGTCGCTCATTACCTTGTGTGACAAACACGTTTCAATCATTAGTGGGTCAAAACCTGCTGTATTCAGCACTGAACTAAACGTATAACGTAACCGGTGCGGGGTCGTCTCTGTCTCGTTTATCGCATCATAAACACTAGTTATAAACTGCCGATCTCGCGGCTTCTCTAAGTTACGTCTAGCGTGAAATATATAATGATCTGGCTGCTGTCTACCGTTTTGCATAGACTCAAACCAACCCTTTACTAACTCAGTTATATGAATTCTAACGACTGTATTAACTTTGGTTTCGTATATTGTTGCAACTCCACCAGCGAGATCTATATCGCCCCATTTCATATTGAGCAACGACTGGATACGAACGCCCCACACTAACAATAGTAGGGTCGCGATCTTGCGGTTGTCATCTAACCCGCATTTGCTTACCCCGCCAATAAATTCGGGCAACCTGTCCGCTGTAATGTACTTCATTTCTTTTGTGTCTGGCTTGCGTTCCAGCTTTAACAATCCCTGAAATTGTGAGCTATCAATATCTAAATACTCGGACTCACACCACTTTGTAACACCTGCAATTATCGTATAGAAAAATCGCTTCAAGTCGTGCGACTCAATGTTTGCCCTTGCGTAGTCGATGACCATACGTCTATCTATCTTCGTGTATAACGCGCTCTTTAAATAACCCGCATGGTTGCCCCATATGTTTCTATAAGTTCGCTCAGTCCGAGGACTAAACTTACTAACAACTAACCAGCGTTCGAAGCACTCGTTAAGTGTAGGAATGTTGCCACCCTTCGAAATATGCGGATCTCGCCCTTCCGCTACTTGAGCTAACAAATCACGACAAATAGAGCGTGCTTGTGTGATCGTTAGAATGTGATAATCTGCGATCTTAAGTAATCTGATTTTGTGAGTAACAGGCGATTTATACCGAAACTGCCAACTTTTATGTCCGGCCGGTGTCATGCGAAAAGTTAGGCTGTCTTCTGTGTATTGCACAAGTTTTCCGTTGCGCTCGATAGCATCTAAGTGCTTCTTGATTAGCTTCATAGTGTCGTCTCGATGGTCGTGTTACTCGCGTTTCATGTGACACTTCAAGTAACATCAGATAATTAAAAACGTTTGAATTATTGCTTTCTGGCCATCCTCTCGAGTAACCATGAATTCAGTAATACCAAGGCTTCTAGTTATATCTCACCGAGTTTATTAGTCAATACATTTTTTAAGGTACTTAACATGTCGACCCCATCACGCAGCCATAAAGCATCAAAAGGTTCGGATAACATTCAAACACATCCGACCACTAAAGGTCGACCGAACCGTTCCAACAACAAGCAAAATTCAGCCCGCGTTTTCAAAAAAAAGCCGCCGAATAAAAATGCACCTCGTAGAATAAGCGCCGCCGAACGTAAAGTGGTTTTATTTAACAAGCCTTATGACACTTTAAGCCAGTTTACCGACGGTGAAGGTCGCAAAACCTTAGCCGATTTTATTGATATAAAAGAAGTGTATGCTGCGGGGCGTTTAGATCGTGATAGCGAAGGGTTATTAATCCTCACCAATGATGGTATTTTGCAAGCTAAAATCACCCAACCACAATCTAAATCACCGAAAACCTATTGGGTTCAAGTCGAAGGTGCGCCAAGCGAGAGTGACCTCGATAAATTGCGCCGTGGGGTCGAACTTAAAGATGGTATGACTTTGCCCGCTAAAGTTGGACTCATGCCGATACCCCACATTGAAGAGCGCGATCCGCCAGTGCGTTTTCGTGCATCGATTCCAACTACTTGGCTTGCTATCACCATTATTGAAGGGCGTAATCGTCAAGTACGTCGTATGACCGCCAATATTGGTTTCCCTACCCTACGTTTAATTCGTTATTCGATTGGTGATTGGACATTAGGTGACTTGCAGCCAGGTCAATATCAAGTGTTATAACGACAATATTACCTAGGTTAAGCGTAACAAAATCGCCATTAAGAAAGGTGTAACCACTGCTAACTTTCTGTTAGAATTCGCCCCAGATAAATTAAGTGGTAGTCATACATGTCAGATAACAGCCAAAAGTCCCCAAATAGTGATAAAAAAGTCATCGTCGGAATGTCCGGTGGTGTAGATTCATCCGTTTCAGCTTACCTTCTTCAACAGCAAGGCTATCAAGTTGAAGGCCTTTTCATGAAAAATTGGGAAGAAGATGATAACGAAGAATATTGTACTGCGGCGGAAGATCTAGCCGATGCTCAGGCTGTATGTGACAAACTCGGTATCCACTTACATACCATTAATTTTGCTGCTGAATATTGGGACAACGTGTTTGAGTATTTCTTAGCCGAATACAAAGCCGGTCGTACTCCAAATCCTGATATTTTGTGCAACAAAGAAATCAAATTTAAAGCCTTCTTAGAATTTGCCGATGAAGTACTTGATGCCGATTTTATTGCGATGGGTCATTATGTGCGTCGCACCTTCCCGACAGTCGAAGAACAAGCGGCTGGCATCTTGCCGAAAATGCTGCGTGGCATCGACAATAATAAAGATCAAAGTTACTTCTTATATACCCTTAGCCATGAGCAAGTGGCGCGCAGTTTATTCCCTGTCGGTGAGCTTGAAAAACCCGAAGTTCGCCGTATTGCTGAAGAGCAAGATTTGATCACCGCCAAGAAAAAAGATTCTACCGGCATCTGCTTTATTGGTGAGCGCAAATTTACTGAATTCTTATCACGTTACTTACCGGCGCAACCCGGTAAAATTGAAACCCCAGAAGGTCAAGTGATTGGCGAGCATCAAGGTTTGATGTACCACACCTTAGGCCAACGTAAAGGTTTACACATTGGCGGCCAAAAAGGCGGCGGTGGTAACGAAGAACCTTGGTATGTTGCAGAAAAAGATTTAAAACGGAACGTATTAATTGCAGTTCAAGGTGGCGAGCATCCACTATTAAAATCAACCGGTTTAATCGCCGCTCAATTGGATTGGGTTGATCGCACGGCGATCACCGAGCCGCTACGTTGCACAGTGAAAACGCGTTACCGCCAACAAGACATTGCCTGTACCATTGAGCCGATGGACGCAACCACTTCAGAAGATAACCCAAGCATTCGAGTTATTTTCGATCAACCACAAGTTGCCGTCACCCCTGGACAATCGGCGGTGTTCTACAGTGGCGAAGTTTGCCTTGGTGGTGGTATCATCGAGGCTCGACTTTAAGTCATTATCATTTTGGGCTTCCTATTCGGAGGCCCTATTTATAAGTTTCAATTGGAGATCGACACGTGGCACAAACACTTTATGACCGTACCTTAGCGTTTGCAGGGATCTGCCAAGCCGTCGCACTTGTTCAACAGGTGGCGAAAAACGGGCATTGTGACGACGACGCGTTTGAAGCAACATTAAAAACCATCGTTAATATGAATCCAAGCAGCACCTTAGATGTGTTTGGCGATGAATCCAATTTAAAACTTGGCTTAGAAACCTTAATTAAAGGCATCGACAATAGCCCAAGTGGTACCGAAGCGACACGTTACATTATCAGCATTATGTCGCTAGAACGTAAGCTCAATGCTCGTTCTGATGCCATGACGCAACTGGGCGATCGCCTAGAAACCGTCTCTCGCCAAACCGAACATTTCGATTCACTCGACGACCAAATAATCAGCAACTTAGCCAGCGTCTATTTAGATGTGATAAGCCCTGTTGGCCCGCGCATTCAAATTGCGGGAACGCCAGCCGTATTACAACAAACCACTAACCAACATAAAGTGCGAGCGCTATTATTAGCCGGCATGCGTTGCGCGGTATTGTGGCGTCAAGTGGGCGGTAAGCGTCGTCATTTATTGTTAGGCCGCAAAAAAATGGTCGAACAAGCGAAAATTTTATTAGCGCGTGCATAAAAAACCTAATTAACATAATAATAAGAAAAACCAATACCCAATTCACCTCAAATTTAAACACACTAAAACTTAATTCAGGAGATCCACATGGAGTTGTCAGCATTGACTGCTGTTTCACCGGTAGACGGCCGTTACGGAAGTAAAACGATTGCGTTACGCGAAATCTTCAGTGAGTACGGTTTACTTAAATACCGTACTATCGTTGAAATTCGCTGGTTACAAAAGCTTGCCGCCACAGCAGCCATTGCAGAAGTGCCAGCTTTTAGTGATGAAGCCAATCAATACCTTGATAACCTGGCGGCTAACTTCTCAGAAGAAGATGCTAACCGTATCAAAACGATTGAAAGCACCACCAACCACGATGTCAAAGCGGTTGAGTATTTCCTGAAAGAAAAAGTGGCAGCAATGCCAGAACTGCACGCGGTCAATGAATTCATTCACTTTGCTTGTACTTCTGAAGATATCAACAACACCTCACATGCTTTAATGCTTAAAGAAGCACGCAACCAAGTGATCTTACCGCAAATCCGTACTGTGATTGATGCGATTAAAGGCCTTTCGGTGGAATACCGTGATATTCCTTTATTGTCTCGCACCCACGGCCAGCCTGCTTCACCTTCTACTATGGGTAAAGAAATGGCTAACGTAGCATACCGTATGGAGCGTCAATACAAGCAAATCGCTAACGTTGAAATCCTAGCGAAAATCAACGGCGCTGTTGGTAACTACAACGCACACATCTCTGCCTACCCAGAGCTTGATTGGCATTCATTCAGCGAAGAGTTCATTACTCAATCTCTTGGCGTTGATTGGAACCCATACACCACTCAAATCGAACCGCATGATTACATTGCTGAGTTATTCGATGCTATAGCACGTTTCAACACTATCTTGATCGATTTCGATCGTGATATTTGGGGCTACATTGCACTGGGTCACTTCAAGCAAAGAACGATTGCGGGCGAAATTGGTTCTTCAACCATGCCGCATAAAGTTAACCCAATCGATTTTGAAAACTCAGAAGGTAACCTTGGTTTGGCCAATGCTATCTTTGGTCATTTGGCGCAAAAACTGCCGATTTCCCGCTGGCAGCGCGACCTTACCGACTCCACCGTTCTACGTAACTTAGGCGTTGGTTGTGGCTATGCAGTAATCGCTTATTCTTCAGTAATGCGTGGTATTAGCAAGCTTGAAGTTAACCGCGCCGCGCTAGAAGCAGAGCTAGATAAAAACTGGGAAGTATTAGCCGAACCAGTACAAACTGTGATGCGTCGTTACGGTATTGAAAAACCTTACGAGAAGTTAAAAGAACTGACTCGTGGTAAGCGTGTTGATGGCGAAGGCATGCGTGCATTCATCGATGGGCTAGAGATCCCTGAAGATGAAAAAGCGCGTCTTAAACTGATGACACCCGCTAACTACATTGGCGATGCAATAAAGTTGACTGATCAGCTTTAATTATTCCCGCCGTTTCTTTCTAAAGGGTTAGCTTAGGCTAGCCCTTTTTGTTGTTTTCAATTCAACCATTTCTAATTCCAATCTACGTCATGAGATGATCTGATAATTACTTTAATTGGTATAAATACTCCCTTTCTTCTTTTTCTGCTACAATCGCGCCCCTGTTTCGCTTCTCTTTTTCTAAGGCTTACCATGTACCAATTATCATTTTCGTTATCTGAATTTCTGACTGAATATTGGCAGAAAAAACCGACCATCATCAAAGGCGGTCTCTTCTTTAATACTCCAGAAGAAGGTTTTGTCGATCCAATCAGCCCAGACGAATTAGCCGGTCTTGCGATGGAAGAAGAAATCGATTCGCGCTTTATTTCTAATTTAAATGACGATTGGCAAGCTGAACATGGTCCATTTAGCGAAGAAAAATTTACCGAGCTTGGCGAAACTAACTGGTCTTTGATCGTGCAAGCTAGTAACCATTGGCACCCACAAGCCAACGATATGCTGGCACCATTTAAAAGCATGCCGGGTTGGTTGTTTGATGACTTAATGGTGAGCTTTGCCATGCCAGATGGCGGCGTTGGTCCGCATATCGATCAATATGATGTATTTATTTGCCAAGGCTTAGGTAAGCGTCATTGGCGTGTCGGCGCTAAAGATGAAGGCCAATATCAAGAAGTGTGTCGCCATTCAGCGCTGCGTCAAATCGAAGGTTTTGATGCAATTATTGATGATGTATTAGAGCCGGGCGACATCTTATACATTCCACCGGGTTTCCCACACGATGGCTATGCTTTAGAAGCCTCAATGAGCTATTCGGTTGGTTACCGCTCACCAAAAGAGCAAGAACTGGTCAGCAATTTTGCCGATTACGTATTAGCTTGCGATCTTGGCGATGTTCACCTGCACAACCCTGAACAAAAAGCACAAGATAAGCACGGCATGATCCAAACCGCGGATGCTGACATCATGATTTCCATGCTGCAAAAAGCTTCGCAACAACCAGAATTATTAAATAACTTCTTAGGTTGCATGCTGAGCCAATCACGCCATCAACTCAATATTGTTCAGCCTGAAGATGAGTGGGATATTGATGAGTTTATGCAGCATATTGAGTCGGGTGAAAGCCTATTTAAAGTGCAAGGCTTACGCGCGCTGTACCATGAAAACAATCCGCTCACTCTTTTTGTTAATGGTGAGGTATTTGAACTCGAAGAAAGCTTGCTCAACTTCATTCCGTTTATTACCGAGCAAGATGAGATTAATCACAAAATTTTAAATCAATTAACCGCCTTCCCTGAAGCAATGCAGTTATTGATCAGGTTGCTTAACCGTGGTTATTGGTTTACTGAGTGATCTTGCAATATTGAATACATAAAGATTAGGTAAAGAATCGAGCGATTAAGTGAGCGTGCCTAATAATATCAGCGCGCTCACTTTTATTTTTGAACTTATCTCTTTAAGATGGAACAAACCCAACACAGGACAGTGAATTCTAATGAAAGTAATTTCCTTTAATATTAATGGCCTTCGTGCCCGCCTTCATCAACTGCAAGCCATTATTGATAAACATCAACCCGATGTGATTGGCTTACAAGAAATCAAAGTTCACGATGAAATGTTTCCAGTTGAAGCGGTCGAAGCGATGGGTTATCACGTTTATTTTCATGGTCAAAAAGCCCATTACGGCGTGGCAATGCTGTGTAAACAAAAACCAGTTGCAGTACAACGTGGTTTTTCAACCGATACCGATGAGCACCAACGCCGCATGATCATGGTGACGTTAGAAGATGCATCCGGTCAAAAAACAACGGTAATGAATGGATATTTCCCACAAGGCGATAATATCAGCCATGAAACTAAATACCCTTATAAGCGCCAGTTCTACACCGATTTAATGACTCACTTGAACTCCAATCATAACAACGAAGAGCAAGTGATCGTGATGGGTGACATTAACATTAGCCCAATTGATCTCGACATTGGTATTGGTGAGCCGAACGCTAAACGCTGGCTAAAAACCGGTAAATGTTCATTCCAGCCAGAAGAGCGTCAATGGTTGAAAACATTAATGGATTGGGGGTTTGAAGATACTTTCCGTAACCTACACCCAAATGTGGATGATCAATATTCGTGGTTTGATTACCGTTCACGCGGCTTTGATGATAACCGCGGCCTGCGTATTGATGTAATTTTAGCCACCCCATCTCTGGCGGCTAAATGTATTGATGCAGGGATCGACTATGAATTACGCGGCATTGAAAAGCCGTCTGATCACGCGCCAATTTGGTCGGAATTTAAATAAATTAAATTAAATTAAATTAAATTAAAGAAAACAAAAGATAAAAATAGAAAAGCGCCGACTCTAAATACATTTAAAGTCGGCGCTTTTGGTTTATAACTTAAGCTATGCTCAAAATAATTGCCATTATGACTAGGTAAGTATCGGCATTTAACTTAATGGTTTGGTGTACGCCAGTAATCGTTTTTCGGTTAATTTAAACGCATAAATGAGCGACATACTTAAGATCATATAAAACACTCCAGCGGTAAAGAACGCTTCAAATGGCGCATAAGTTCTTGAGTTCACTAAACGTGCTACGCCGGTGATATCCATTACGGTCACAATACCTGCAATCGCCGAACCATGTAGCATAAAAATGACTTCGTTACTGTATGCCGGTAATGCTCGACGTAAGGCACTCGGTAGAATGATACGTCGATACACTTTCCAATTAGACATACCATAAGCTCTAGCGGCTTCTATCTCACCTTTATCTAAGCCACGAATCGCACCTGCAATAATTTCGGCGGTATACGCTCCGGTATTTAAAACGAAAGCGACTAAAGCACAAAACCAAGCATGCTCCCACAAGGTATCTTTGACTTGCATAAATTGATTCATACCGTAATAAATCAGGTATAACTGGATCAATAAAGGCGTACCACGAAAAAAGTAGCTATAGCACCACACAGGAAAGTTGATTAATTTATTTTTACTGCTTCTTGCCACGCCCGCTGGAATAGCAATAAATAAACCAATAATAAGCGATAAACCCACCAACCAGAATGTGGTCCATAAGCCTTCTAAGTACAAAGGCAAGCTATCAATGATGACTGAAAAATCCATCCTTACCTCGTATGTAATGTGTACTTGCGTTCCAGTAACCTGAGCAACGCAATTGAAACACTAGTGAAAAATAAGAAGATAACGGCGATCGTCATGTAAAAAGTGAAAGGCATTTTGGTTGAACCGGCAGCCAATGCGCCCACTCGCACCATATCGTCTAAACCAATAATGGAGACCAACGCGGTTGTTTTTAATAACACCAACCAGTTATTGCCAAAACCAGGGATAGCATGACGGATCATTTGTGGTAATAAAATGCGTCGAAACGCTAGACTGCCACTCATTCCATACGCTTTTGCCGCTTCTAGCTCACCTTTATCCACCGCCATAATAGCACCACGGAAGGTTTCTGCCATGTAAGCACCAAAAATGAAACCTATGGTCAATACACCAGCAGTAAAAGGACTTACATCAATATAATCGGGTAAATAAGCCGTCCACTCATGCGCTGTGTTATAGCTTGTCATCCAATCATTTAATTGTTCATTCAAAGAATAAAGAGAATTATTGAGCAAAATTTGCCCACCAAAAAAGATCAGCATCATCAAGACCAGATCAGGGATCCCTCGGATAATCGTGGTATACAAAGTGGCAATCATTCGTGCCCAACGGTAAGGCGATAACTTAGCGAGTGCGCCTAACATACCTAATATTACTGCCACTACTAAAGACAGCACCGCAACTTCAATGGTTACAATCGCGCCTTTTAAAATGGTCTCTTCATAACCTTGTAAAAAATCAAATATCATAAGCGTCTAATTTTATGAGAGGTCGAGTTCCAAATAAACAGAAAACAACCTCTTAATGGGTTAACGGTTTTATTTACCGTAAACATCGTAATCGAAGTATTTAGCCGCAATTTTCTGATAAATACCTTTGGCTCGTAATGATGCAATCGCTTTATCAATTTGATCGGCTAAGTCTTGGTTTTGTTTACGTACCGCAATGCCAAAACCGTCACCAAACCATTTCTCATCGGTTAATGATGGGCCAGTAAACTCATAACCTTCGACTTTATCTAGCATACCGCTCTGTAGTGCTGATGCATCACCAAATACGGCGTCAATACGGCCACTTTCAAGATCAAGGTAAGCTTCATCAAAGGTGCCGTAGCGAGAGACATCGACGATACCTTTATAGTTATCTTCAATGTATTGATCATGAGTGGTTGAACGCTGCACCCCTATTTTCACGCCCTTAAGTCCCTCTTTAGTAAAGGTTAAATCGGCGCCTTTCTTGGCAATAAATTTATTTGGGATCAACGCGTACTTATGAGTAAAGCCCACTTTCTTTTTACGCTCTTCGGTAATAGACATACCCGCAATAATGGCATCGTATTTACGTGCGAGTAACGCTGGAATTATACCATCCCAATCTTGCGCCATAATTTTACATTGCGCTTCCATCTCTTTACAGATGGCGTTGGCAAGATCGACATCAAAACCGGCTAATGAACCATCAGCTTTAGTGTAGTTAAATGGAGGGTAAGCGCCTTCTGTTGCAAAGCGCACTGTTTTCCAATCCTTGGCTTGTGCGATACCTGACACCGCTGTTGCTGCGATTGCCGCAACTAAAAACCACTTTTTCATATCCATACTCCTGTGATTATTACGTAATACTCTTCAGTTTGAGCATCTGTTTTTTATTATGGTGCTGCTATTTAGGTCAAGTGACCTGTTATTCATATAACGCTAAATTAGCATTATATTGAATGATTACCGCGATTAACGGTGGCCGTTGGATAGATTTATCATTGCTCGACAAATAAACCGATCCGTTAGCGTTAATACACTGACGAGATAAATTGTTTAAAGCGTTCTGATTCTGGATTAGTAAATATTTTTTCAGGATGTCCTTCTTCTTCAACTACTCCTTGGTGAAGGAACATAACATGACTAGAAACATCACGAGCAAACGCCATTTCATGGGTCACCACTAACATCGTTCGGCCTTCTTCGGCTAAATCACGCATTACGCCCAACACTTCTCCAACCAATTCAGGGTCAAGCGCCGAGGTGGGTTCATCAAATAACATGACTTCCGGATCAACCGCTAAAGCACGAGCAATAGCGGCGCGTTGTTGTTGTCCACCGGATAAATGCCCTGGATAGTAATTTTTACGATCATACAATCCTACTTTCTTTAGCAATAGTTCTGCATTTTCAATCGCTTGTGCTTTAGGGATACCAAGAACATGAACGGGTGCTTCGATCACATTTTCAAGTACCGTTAAATGCGACCATAAATTAAAGCCTTGAAATACCATAGCAAGACGCGAACGAATACGTTGAACTTGTTTATCGCTGGCAGGAATGGACTCACCTTGACGATTATCTTTCATTTGTATTAATTCACCTTTAACCCATACCTCACCTGAAGTTGGGGTTTCAAGTAAATTAATACAACGTAAGAAGGTGCTCTTGCCGGAACCGGAAGATCCAATGATTGAGATAACATCACCTTGATTGGCGGATAAAGAGATACCTTTAAGAACTTCATTTTGTCCAAAGGTTTTATGCAGATCTTTTATATTAAGTTCAGGTTCAGCGGTCATCAAAGACGACTCCTTGTCTTAAGTTCACCATCCGTTGGTGACGTATATGTGCAGGGTCGGCATACAAAACCAACAATTTCGTCTCATTGAACGAGCAAAAACTGCAACTACTTATTGCTTTATAATAGCGTCAGTCATTTCGATTACAATCATAAGTTAACAAAATTGAGGAAACACTCAATAAGAAGCAAGTTATTTATATACATCTTTCGCAACCATTAACTATTCTGGTCTAATCGATCTGGACACCTTGATTGTGGATAATACGATAATCAATCGAGGTGAATATGAATACAAAACGTCAATATCGAACTTATACGAAAGAATTTAAAGAAGAGGCAATCGGCCTTATTACCGAACAAGGGTATTCTGTCGCCCAAGCTGCTGATGCGTTGGGAGTATCACAAAACCTGCTTTACACTTGGAAGCAGAAGGCTGACGAACTCAATAATTCATCTGTCAACGCAGATGAAAAAACGGAATTAATGGCTCTGAGAAAGGAAGTAAAGCAGCTTAGAATGGAGAAAGAGATCCTAAAAAAAGCCAGCGCCTTCTTTGCGAAAGAAATGAAGTAAAGTTTCAATTTATT
>NZ_JAAUWS010000017.1:0-53949 GCF_014694465.1 Vibrio sp. S11_S32
ATTATATAACTTCCAGTTTTTGGTCTTATAACGAGGTTTTGGCATGAATATCGATGGTTTAGTGGGGAGTAAACGATCTGATCGTCAGTTTCACATTTAGTTCCATCGAATTACGCAACAAAGCCCCGTAAATGGCTTGTCGCCGCGAAAGGAGAACAATGGTATACCCAAGTATTTATTCCGCGCATTTCACCCATTACGCTTATTGCGTTGCTGGCGACCATCGTATTGATGTTTAGCCTAAAAGGCGAAATGATGTTTGAATTACCAATGGATGTGGTTTTAATTGCGATTCCGTTGACGATTTATTTTGTAGTGATGTTCTTTAGCAGTTTCTTTATTGGTAAAAAGCTCGGTATCGATTTTGATAAAAATGCCTCTATCGCCTATACCGCGACCGGTAATAACTTTGAATTGGCCATTGCGGTATCGATTGCCGTGTTTGGGATTAATTCTGACCAAGCATTTGCGGGTGTAATTGGACCACTAATTGAAGTCCCAGTACTGATCTTCTTGGTTAACATGGTATTGAAAATGAAGCAAAACTACCGCGTAAATAAATAATAGCAACACAAAAAAGCTCAGTTCTTATCTTCTTTCAACGAGAAAGAGAATACAGAACTGAGCTTTTTTATTGCTTAAATACCGTACAACAACGAGCGCTCACACTTACCTTTGTGCAATGATCTGTCGTACCACTTCCAAATCTTCTGGAGTATCAACCCCTGCTGCTGGCGCTTCTTTTGCCACTGCAACATGAATTTTCTCACCATACCAAAGAACGCGCAGTTGCTCTAATGATTCAATCTGTTCAAGCGCACTTGGCTGCCAACCAATGTAAGTATTAATAAAGCCAGCACGATAAGCGTAAATTCCGATATGGCGCATTAATGGATGGACAATCGTTTTAGGCTCGGTTGCCCACGCATCACGATCCCACGGAATAGAGGCGCGGCTAAAATACAAAGCATAACCATTTTGATCGGTCACCACTTTAACTGCATTGGGGTTAAACACTTCACTTTCATGATCAATTTCAACCGCTAATGTCGCCATTGGCGCAATGCTGTTGGCTAAATTATGCGCAACCTGCTTAATAATGCTTGGCGGGATCAAAGGTTCGTCACCTTGCACATTGACGATAATATGATCATCGGCAATCGCCATTTTTTCGATCACTTCGGCTAAACGTTCCGTGCCGGATTGATGATCGGGCGAGGTCATACACACTTCACCACCAAAACTCTCCACCACCGATTTAATCCGTGCATCATCAGTTGCCACAATCACACGCTCAGCGCCAGATTGCATTGCCTGATCGTACACCCATTGCACCATAGGTTTTCCGCCAATATCGGCTAGAGGCTTACCCGGCAAGCGCGAAGATTGATAGCGAGAAGGAATAACAACCGTAAAAGACATTATCGACCCTCGTCCATTCCCATCTTACGAGCTTCCACTTCAAGCATCATAGGAATGCCATCTTTAATCGGGTAAGCAAGACGATCAAACTTACAAATCAGTTCTTGTTTCTCTTTATCCAGTACCACTTTGCCTTTACACACAGGGCACGCCACAATCTCAAGTAATCTATGATCCATAACCGCTTTTTACCTTAATAATTTTTTGAATAATATATTGTTTGTTCTGGTCGCTGATCTTGGCAGACACCGGCAAGTACCACCAATTATCTTGGGCAAACTGGTGACATTTTACCGCATCTTTTTCAGTCATAATGAGGTGATCGCCTTGTTTTGCCAGTGCATCAAGTTCAGCTTGTTCGAAATCTTGATGGTCGGCAAAACCTTGGGTCTTGATCACCGCAGCGTTAAGCTCGCTCAGGGTATTAAAAAATCGAGGAGGATGACCAATACCAGCAAAAGCAACCAAACGCGTTAAGTCACTGACCGATTTTTTATCACCGGTTTTTAAATTGATGGCCATGCTAGGTTGCAAACTCATTTCAATTTCTTGATTTTGCGCTTGACCACCATTCGTTATCAAAAAGTCCACTTGCGATAAACGCTCTAAGCCTTCGCGCAAAGGACCAAATGGGATAAATTGTTGATTGCCAAAACGTCTTTGACCATCAATAACAATAAATTCAATATCACGTTGCAAGGCATAATGCTGCAAACCATCATCGGTCACAATAATATCGACCCCTTGCGCTTCCAATGCTTGTACTGCTTGGCTGCGAATAGGATCGACCACCACCGCCACTCCCGTGCGACGCTTGATCAGTAAAGGCTCATCACCCGATTGTGCGGGAGTTGACTCTTGCTGCACCATAAAGGGATACTGCGGCGCTTTACCGCCATAACCACGTGACACCACGCCCGGTTTAAAGCCTAATTCGAGCAGCGTTTCCACCAGCCAAATCACAACCGGCGTTTTACCATTACCACCGGCGGTAATGTTTCCCACGACAATCACGGGCACTTTAGCGCGGTAACTGGCTTTCGCATTGGATTGATATTGCTGACGACGACGTTCGCTTATCCATTTAAATACACGACTTAATGGCCACAAAAGCGGTGACAACAGCCAACCCAGCCAATGGCGCTCAAACCAAATTTTTTCGATCATCTTATGCGCCATCCATTCGCTAAATTGCCAAGCCGGCGTTTATTATTCACCAAATTGAATACGGTGTAATTGAGCATAAGCACCATTTTTTTCAATCAATTGCGCATGATCACCACGTTCAATAATTTCACCTTCATCCACCACTAAGATCTCATCAGCACTTTCAATGGTCGATAAACGGTGCGCGATCACCAATACCGTTTTATTCTTTTGCAGTTCATCCAGCGCAGCTTGAATCGCACGCTCGGACTCTGTATCCAGCGCAGAAGTCGCTTCATCTAAAATAAGCACAGGCGAGTCGCGCAATAACGCACGCGCAATGGCTAAACGTTGACGTTGACCACCAGAAAGGCTAACTCCATTTTCACCGATCATGGTATCAAAACCGTTATCCATCGCTTCGATAAATTCGGTTGCATGCGCTAGGGTTGCGGCATGCTTAATCTGCTCGATGCTGTATTGATCTTGCGCGGCATAAGCAATGTTATGAGCAATAGTGTCATTAAATAAATGCACATTTTGTGAAACCAAAGCAAACTGAGTGCGCAAATTAGACAAGGTATAATCACGCAATTCAGTATTATCTAAGAAAATTTCACCTTCATTGACATCATAAAAACGGGTAAATAAATTGGCGATGGTACTTTTACCCGAGCCCGAACGCCCCACCAATGCCACTGTTTTACCGGCGGGTAGATCAAAGCTGACATTACGCAGCGCCGGCGTGTCTTTGGTTGGGTAGCAGAACGTCACATCTTTAACTTTAATGTCACCCACCGCTTTTGGCTTTTCAAATTTACCGTTATCGACTTCTGCTTGCATCTCCATCAGACCAAATAAAGTCTGACAAGCTGCCATACCTTTTTGGAAATCAGACGTTACGTTGGTTAATGATTTTAATGGACGCATTAAGGCAAACATGGCCGAGAAGATCACAGAGAAAGTACCAGGAGTTAGCTGATCTTTAATCGAATCGATACTGGCAAGATATAACACCACGACGAGTGCAATAGAGGCAATCACTTGAATGATTGGGTTGGCGGCGGCTTGCGCTGACACCATTTTCATTGATTGCTGACGCATGTTGTTGCTGACTTTATCAAAACGTTCCTTTTCAACGCTTTGGCCGCCATAGCTTAAGACAACTTTATGGCCTTTTAACATTTGCTCGGCAGATGACGTCACGTTACCCATCATGTTCTGCATGTTTTTACTGATCTTACGAAAACGCTTCGAAACAATACCAATCGCCCACGCCACCACGGGCGCGACAGCAATTAATACTAGCGATAACTGCCAGCTGTTATAAAACATTAAGAACAACAAACCGATAATACTAGCACCTTCACGCACAATACTGACCAGTGCTTTACTGGTGGCCGAGGCGACTTGCTCAGAATCATAAGTAATGCGCGATAATAATGAACCGGTTGATTCTTTATCGAAATAGCTGACTGGCATTTGCATAAAATGATTAAACAATCTGCGACGCATTTGCATCACCACGTTGCCCGATACCCAACTTAAGCAATAAGTCGACACAAAGCCGCTCAAGCCACGCACAATCATCATGCCCATAACAATAAATGGTAGGATCTTTAAGAAATTGGAATCTGCTTTACCAAAACCCTCATCGAGCAGCGGTTTCAATAATGACACCATGTAAGTATCACTGGCGGCATTAATCACCAGTGCAATACTTGCCACAATCAAACCGGCTTTATAAATGCTGACCATCGGCCATAATTTTTTAAAGGTTTGGAAAGTCGTTTCATCGTTTTGTAATGGCGCGTCTTTTTTCTTAGTCATATCGGCTTATAATTTATTAGACAATTACTGTCATTCTAACCCCTTACGCACAATCTGCCTATACCAAGGCGAATATTGCTGCTGTCTTAATGAGCGAACAGACCAATTGTTGGCATTAAAACGCAAACTTATCTGTCCTTGCTCACCTGTATCGAGCCATTTTGCCGCGAGTTTTTGATATTGCTGCTTCACTAAAGCATTGGGTAAACCCCATTGATTATTGCGTGCCAAAGAGGCAATCGCGATCTCGGGATTCACTTGTTGCACAAAAGAAGCGGTTGACGACGTTTTACTGCCATGATGCGGTACAATCATTACGTCTGATTTTAATTTTGAATGCCAAGGATAGTGTTTTCTTGCCATGATCATTTCAGCAATCGCGTCGATATCTCCGGTTAATAACACGCTATATTGACCATCGGTTATTTGGATCACACAAGAATGAGGATTGTAGGCTCGATTCACTAAACGAGGTGGCCAAATCGCATTAAAAGTTAGGTCTTTCCACTGCCAAACTTCTCCTGCCACACAAGGTAAATATCCGGTTAATTGTTGACTACTTCGTTGCCATTTGGGTTGAAGTTGTTGCTCGATAATATCGCGTCCACCCGCATGATCGGAATCAAAATGACTGACAATAAAACCGTCTAATTGACTTATGCCTTGTTGTCGCAATATAGGAAGAATGACCGATTGTGCCATACTGCCGCCCTGCCATTTATTACCGGTATCATATAATAACCATTTATCTTGCTGACCAATCAAAATCGCCAGACCTTGTCCAACATCTAAGATTTCCACTTGCCATTTAGGGGCTGGCCGCGTCCCAAAGTAGGCGGCAACAAACAACACCATAAATACCACTGCGCTACGGTACCAACCACAATAGTGGCTCATCAGCAGAGACATCATCAAAATTAATGCGCCGTAAGCCCAGAGTTCTGATACCAGCAGCCAACTTCCTTGTACCCACTGCATTACCATTATTACCCACGACAGGCTCCAATCGGCCCATTGCCATAAGGATGTTCCCCACTGCAACGGCACGCCAACTTCGACTAAAGCACTCATCACTAGCGCCATAAAAATGAGCGGAACAGTACATAAACTGACCCAAGGTATGATCACAATATTAACCATTGGCGATACCCAACTAAAACCGCCAAAAATAAATATCGTGATCGCCATTAAACCAATAAATAAACCACATTGGAGCAGCGCGATATTGATCATTTTGACTGCCCATACATAGCGAGTACTCTGAGCTTTGAGCCAAAACCACGAACAGAGATAAATTACGATCACGGCGCTAAAAGACAACCAAAAACTGGCGAGTAAAACCGCAAAAGGTTGGATAATAAGAATGATGGCTAAAGAATACAGCAGCACTTGCCATAACGACCAATGTGCGTGTAAGAAATGACGTAATAAAAAACATAAACCAAAAATAAAAGCTCGCTCGGTTGGCAATGAAAAACCGGCTAAATAGGCATAACTGCCAGCGCAACAAATTGCAAAAAGGTAAGGAATAGACGCCGCTAAACGATCAAAGCGGCTCAACATCAGCATGATACTCATCACTCGCTTGCCGAGCCACCAGCCAATAAAAAATGCCAGCCCGATATGCAAACCTGAGATCGCCATTAAATGGGATAAACCGCTATCTCTTAACCATTGCCAATCTTGCGCAGACATTAACGAGCGATCACCAAAACTTAATGCTAATAAATAAGGCTGACTCGCCAAATCTGTAATCATTGATTTCACACGTTTATGCAGCGTATTACGCAGTGATCCGCTATCTTTAAGCCGCTTATTTTCGGCGTGACTCGCATCCACAACCGCTTTGGCATGCCAACCATTCGCAACGTAATACTGTTCACTATCAAAGCCCGCTTGATTTAAACGTCCTATAATAGGTTTAACCTTTAGTTTAAATTGCCACTGCTCTCCAAGCTGTGGACTCGAATTAATCATTAAACTGGTAGGAGTTTGCGGTAAAAATACGTTAATCTTAGGCGATGACCACCACGCGAGTTGTTGCTGATTAATTTGCTCGACACGAAGAATTAGCCTGCCACCATGTTCTTGTGGTTTAAAAAAGTCGGTAATCTGACCTTTTATGCTAATATTCTCACCGCTTTGAAACAGTGTGTGTGTCATTAAACTAAAGTAATTTGCTTGCAGTACCACAATCAAGCAACCGAGAATGATGCCACGCCCCCACTTAAACGAGTGGACGAGGCTGATAATGATAAAAAGAAACACAATAGGCACTAGCCAGAATCCTGTCGGCATCCATGGCCACAACGCGCCACTTGCGACAGTGAGAATAAAACAGAGCCAATTCCAATTGCGATTAATATGAGCCATCCTGACTTATGCCAAAAAAATTAATTAAACGTTTCATGCCCGATCATGAAACGATCAAACGCCAAAAAGCCTTAAAGATATTTGGTAATGTATTGTATAACCCAAACTTATGGTGTTTGAATCGTCGCTCCGCTGCCGGTGCGTTTGCGGTTGGACTGTTTATTGCTTTTGTCCCTTTGCCAAGCCAAATGATCATGGCTGCCGGCGCTGCTATTATGTGTGGGGTTAATCTGCCACTCTCGGTCGCTTTAGTTTGGATCAGTAATCCGCTGACTATGCCGATATTATTTTATTTTGCTTATCGAGTTGGCACTTGGATCATCCACACCCCGCCGCAAAGTTTTCATTTTGAATTATCGTGGAGCTTTTTTGTTGAACAAATCCACACTATTGGGCCGCCGTTATTACTAGGTTGTTTTGTTTGTGGCGCGGTATTGTCATGTGTTGGTTACTTCGGCATTAAAGGCTTATGGCGTTATTCGGTGGTGCGCAGTTGGCAAAAGCGACGTTTACGCTAACTCGATACCCACACGCATGTATACCGCAATCCAACATCCGATATCAGTGTAGTCTGCCGCTCAACAATAAATTGAAAACATAAAAAAAGTGCTATCCAGTTAACGTTCTTAATGAACCAAACTGATAGCACTCTTTTTTTTGAGACAAAGACGGAACTAAGTCATTCCAATTCCATTTAATATTTGATCAATTTGAATACGCTGTCCCATCCTTGGGCGCTTGATAAAGCACGTCCATGGCCTTTGATACTTTTCTGCGTATCCTGCCTTAATAGATCATTGCATCTTGGAATTGTTATCACTATTTCGCACTCAGCACTGTCGCAGGATTAAGATTACTGGCGCGCGAAGCGGGATACCAAGTCGCTAATAAACTTAATGTTATCGCGGTGCCGGAAACCAACATCACATCTGACCACACTACCTGTGATGGTAAGAAATCGATAAAATAGATATCACCCGATAAGAACTGATGGCCAAGTAAGCTTTCTAAGCCTTTGATCAATGGCGTTAAGTTCAATGCCACCAATACCCCAAACACACTGCCAACAATACTGCCCAACACGCCAGATAACACGCCATACCAAATAAAGATCCGCTTTATCAAACCGTCACTGGCACCCATGGTGCGCAAAATCGCAATATCCGAAGCGCGATCTTTAACAGCCATCATCAAGGTTGAGACAATATTAAAACTCGCCACCCCAATCACTAACACCATCACCAGATACATAATACTGCGCACCATTAAAATATCGTGATGCAAAAAGCCGTATTTTTCTTTCCAGCTTTTTAAATAAGCGTAAACCGGCAGTTGACTACCTACTTGGCGCACAATGGTATCAGCGTTAAAGACATCATCAACTTTTAACGACACACCCGTGACACCGTCACCTATTTTCATGTATTGCTGACCATCTTGTAACGGCACCATCACCAAACCATGGTCAATTTGTCCACCCAGGTTGAGTAATCCTGCCACGGTGAGACGAACTCTTTTAGGCGTGCTTAATTGAGCCACACTGCCGCCTCTTTGCTGAACATGAGTGGGCGGGATCAACACTGAAACCGAATCCCCCACTTTCACTTTAAGTTGATCGGCAACACCTTTGCCTAAAATGATTTGCTTTTGATCTGGGCGAAAGTTTTGCCATGCATTGCCTTCAACATAGCGAGACAGTTGAGATACTGCGCGCTCATAATCGGCATCTACTGCACGCACTTCTACCGCTTTTAATTTACTTCCACGCTCAACTAACGCCGTAAAACGCACATAAGGCGCGGCGGCTTTTACTTGTTTATTTTTAGTGGCAATGTTGACCACCTGCTGCCAATCCTCGATAGGACCTCGCACTCCTTCAATTTCAGCTTGAGGGATCACCGACAATACTCGATTTTCTAATTCGCGCTCAAAGCCATTCATGGCCGATAAACCAATGATGATCACGGCAACGCCAACTGCAATGCCTAAGGTTGACGACAATGAGATGAATGACACTAACTTATTACGCTCTTTAGCGCGGCTAAATTTTCGGCCAATAAAAAGAGATAACAACATGGTTATTCACCTACCGTAGTCGAAACGAGATCGCTTACAGCACTATTCCTTGCTGCATTATTGATTGGAGAGTGCCAATCTAAAATGCCATCTTGCATGGTAAATTGTTTGTCCATTTTTTGCGCCAGATCGTTATCATGAGTCACCACCAAAAACGCAGTGCCAAAATCTTGATTTAACTGGCGCATCAAATCGTAAATGCCCAAGGCAGTATTTTGATCTAGGTTACCGGTTGGTTCATCCGCCAACACCAAATCTGGTTTATTAACTAACGCACGCGCTATCGCCACACGTTGTCTTTCCCCACCCGATAACTCTGAAGGTCGATGTTCTAATCGATGAGCTAAGCCGACTTTTTCTAATACTTCGGTGGCCATCTGTTTCGCTTGCACCGGTTTAATGCCACCAATCAATAAAGGCATCGACACATTTTCCAGCGCGGTAAAATCGGCGAGCAAATGGTGGAACTGATACACAAAACCAATATGCTGATTGCGTAACTTAGCTTGTTTGTTGGCAGAAAGGCGGAGTAAAGATTGATCTAATAAGGTCACATCGCCTTGGCTTGCGTTGTCTAACGCGCCTAAGATATGCAATAAAGTACTTTTTCCCGAGCCCGATGACCCGACAATTGCCAAGAAATCGGCTTGATGAATTTCAAGACTCACACCTTTAAGCACTTCAGTCTCAAGGCTACCTTCTTTGTAGGTTTTGCAGATATTACTGCAACTTAACAAAGGACTGCTTAATAAAGGGCTACTGACTAACGGTTTCATAATGACTACTCTATTTTTTAACAGCTACTTAAACTCAGCAGCATGACGATAAGTATCGACAAGGTTTTTATTCGTAACGTAACGCTTCAGCCGGTTTGACTGACGCCGCGCGATAAGAAGGAAATAAGGTGGCTAACAAACTCAGCATGATCGCCATAAAGATCACCAGTCCAATTTGCATCGGTTCGATAACGACGGGCAGCTGCATGCCACCGCCAAAGAGAGATAAACCGACCGTGTTCATCACTTGATTGAGGTGTGACGCCAATAGCGTACCAAGAGCGCCGCCAACCAACGCGCCGATCACACCGCTGCTCGCCCCTTGCACCATAAAAATGGCGAGAATTTTATGATTAGTCATGCCTTGTGTTTTTAGGATCGCGACTTCAGATTGCTTCTCCATCACCACCATGATCAAGGCTGAGATAATGTTAAATGCTGCCACTGCGATGATCAGCCCTAACATTAAACCCATCATATTTTTTTCCATTCTCACCGCTTGAAATAATTCTCCGCGCTGCTCGCGCCAATCAGACCAATGCCAACCAGTCGGTAACGGTTTTTGGGCTAAATCTGACACAATAAACGGGTCATCAAAAAATAAGCGCCAGCCTGAAATAGTATTAGGAGAATAACGCAGCAAACGGCCTGCATCTTCAATATTGGTCACCATCAACATCGCATCGACATCAGAGCCGGTATTAAAAATTCCTGCCACGGTAAAGTTACGTTGGCTCGGTATACGGCCTAACGGGGTAAATTGACTGGCTTCAGTGACCATCAAGCGGACTTTATCGCCCAAAGTAACATTTAAGGTTCTGGCTAGGGTATGACCGAGAAAAACGCGATAAGTACCCGATTGCAATTCTGAGATCTGCCCCATCATCATGCGCTCGGCGATCGGATCGGATGACTTAGGTTCAATCCCAACCATCAATCCCGCACTTAAACGCGAAGCACTTTGAATAATCGCTTCACTGCGCACCACTGGCGAGATCTGTTCAACATTGGGGATTTTGCTTAAAAATGCGGGCGGTTTCTGGGAATCAAACTGGGTTTTACCATCGGCTTGACTCACCACTGCTTGTGGTAATACGCCAAGGATTTTTTGTTTTAACTGCCCTTCAAAGCCATTCATAACCGACAAGACCGTGACTAAAGACAACACGCCGATAGAAATCCCAGCGGTGGACATATAAGACACAAAACGGCTGAATTTATCACCGGAACGACCTCGTAAATAACGTAACCCAATAAAGGCCGAGACAGGATGAAACATGAGAAAAGATCCTACAAACAAGAAAGAAAACAAAGAATAACGATTGTGACATGGATTTACCAATATTCGATAACTCAAACGTCACTTTTTGGTCATTTTGAATGTTTTATTGTCAATTAAGCGTATTTGATGCATTTCGATTGGCCGATAACCAAATGATTGAGAAGAGATTAACCAGACAACGATGAAAGGTAAAAAGGTGGCGAAAGCACAAAGTGGCCACTTCTGCTATTGCTATTGCCACTTCAACTAAACTTGGCAAGAAAATAACCTCAATTTGTTGGATATACTTGATTAGTTATGCCACATGACGATAATCAAATGATTATTCAAGCCAGATATTTATTCTGGTTCGACCTAAATCAAAAAAGCCCAATCAAAATTATGACTAAGACTTCGTCAAACTCTGCTATTGGCTCCATGGCTTTAGTAAATATCCCAATGCCAACCAAAGCGGGAGATAAAAAACACCTAGGCCAATTGGTCGGTGGCGCGCTGGCATTATCCATCGCCAAATACACTCAACAGCATTCAGGCGTCACCTTATTAGCGGTTCCCGATCACCAAATGGCGATCAAACTGCAACACGAAGTCGGCCAATTTACTCAACAATCGGTGTCGCTATTTCCTGATTGGGAAACCTTGCCATACGATAATTTCTCGCCACACCAAGATATTATTTCCGATCGTATTGCTCAACTGTATCAATTGCCAACTCAGCAACAAGGCTTATTGATCATCCCAATTAGTACCCTATTGCAACGCCAATCTCCGCAAGAATATTTGCTACAAAGTACCTTAATGGTCAAAAATGGCGATTTATATTCGCTAGAAAAGCTGCGCCTTCAATTAGAAAAGTCTGGTTATCGTCATGTGGATCAGGTCTTTGGTCCGGGCGAATATGCCCATCGTGGTTCGATCATCGATTTATTCCCAATGGGTTGTGATAACCCTTATCGGATTGATTTTTTCGATGATGAGATCGACAGCATTCGCACCTTCGATGCCGAATCACAGCGCACCATTGAAGATATTAATGAGATCCGTTTACTGCCCGCGCATGAATTTCCAACCACAGAAAGCGCAATTGAAGATTTCCGTATTCGCTGGCGTCAACGTTTTGAAGCTCGTCGTGAACCTGAATCTGTCTATATGCAGGTATCAAAAGCGACTTGGCCTGGTGGTATTGAGTACTGGCAGCCTTTGTTTTTTGATCACACTGACTCCCTATTCGACTATCTGCCCGATAATACCTTATTGCTGACTATCGGTGATTTGGAAGCGCAGATCGATACCTTTTTGACCGATGTCGATTATCGCTATGATCAACGCAAAGTCGACCCATTACGTCCATTACTTGAACCGCATGAGTTATGGCTGAAAAAAGATGAGCTATTTGGCCATTTCAAAGCCATGCCGCAAGTCACGCTGAGCATTGAAGCGTTGCAAGAAAAAACCGGACGGGTGAATGCCAGTGTCAGCGCCCTGCCGAATTTACATGCACAACATCAGTTAAAAGAGCCGTTAGCAGAGCTGCGTAAATTTTTAGAGCATTATTTGTCTGAAAATAACGATTTATCACAAAACGCCACTGCAAAAGTGATTTTTTCGGTCGAATCGGAAGGTCGTCGCGAAGCGTTAAACGAGCTACTGAAAAGTAGTAAAGTTCTCCCGAAAGCCGCCAAATCACTCGAAGATGCTTTGACTAATAAAGACACCTATTGTTTAGTATTAGGCTCGACCGAACACGGTTTTATTCATCAATCCAGCGATGCTAGGCTGCCAAACTTTGCCTTTATTTGTGAAAGCGACGTATTAGGCGATCGGGTGATTCAACGCCGTAAAAAAGATCGTAAAGCGGTCAATAGCGATACCGTGATCCGCCATTTGGCTGAACTAAAATCAGGCCAACCAGTGGTGCATCTTGATCATGGTATTGGCCGTTATATTGGGCTGCAAACCCTTGAAGCCGGCGGGATGTTGACAGAATACGTCACCTTAGAATATTTAAACAATGCCAAGTTGTACGTGCCCGTTTCATCGCTTAATTTGATCAGCCGTTACTCTGGCGGCGCAGAAGAAACCGCCCCATTGCATAAATTAGGCAGTGACGCGTGGAACAAAGCCCGTACACGCGCCGCTGAAAAAGTACGTGATGTTGCCGCCGAACTATTGGATATTTACGCCAAACGAGAAATCAAAAAAGGCTTTAAATTTCTTCAAGACCGCGAACAATACGCCAACTTTAAAGCCACCTTCCCGTTTGATGAAACCGATGATCAAGATATGGCGATTAACGCCGTCTTGTCGGATATGTGCCAAGCTAAAGCTATGGACCGACTGGTGTGTGGCGATGTAGGTTTTGGTAAAACAGAAGTTGCCATGCGCGCCACATTCCTTGCGGTTGACAACAACAAACAAGTGGCGGTATTAGTTCCGACCACCTTGTTAGCACAGCAGCATTTTGAAAACTTCCGTGACCGCTTTGCCAATCTCCCAGTACGAGTGGAAGTGTTATCACGCTTTAAATCAGCCAAAGAGCAAAAGCAGATCTTAGCGGATCTGGCTGAAGGCAAAGTCGACATTATCATCGGCACGCATAAACTGCTGCAAGATGATATCAAGTTTGGTGATTTAGGTTTATTAGTAGTGGATGAAGAGCATCGCTTTGGGGTGCGTCAAAAAGAAAAAATGAAAGCAATGCGCGCCGATGTCGATATTTTGACCTTAACCGCCACCCCAATTCCAAGAACCTTAAATATGGCTATGAGCGGTATGCGTGATCTGTCCATCATCGCCACCCCGCCAGCTCGTCGTTTAGCGATTAAAACTTTTGTTCGTCAAAATGATGACGCGGTGATCCGTGAGGCGGTTCTACGCGAAGTCATGCGTGGTGGCCAAGTGTATTTCTTACACAATCAAGTGGATACCATAGATAAAGTGGCCGAAGATCTGGCCAAATTGATCCCTGAAGCGCGTGTGACTACCGCTCATGGGCAAATGCGAGAGCGTGAACTAGAAGGCATAATGAATGATTTCTACCATCAGCGTTTTAATCTCTTAGTCTGTACCACCATCATTGAAACCGGTATCGATGTCCCAACCGCCAACACCATCATTATGGATCGGGCCGATAAACTGGGCCTTGCTCAATTGCATCAACTCCGTGGTCGTGTCGGTCGTTCTCATCATCAAGCCTACGCTTATTTACTCACCCCTCATCCTAAAGCATTAAGCAAAGATGCGGTGAAGCGTTTGGATGCGATTGCTTCTCTTGAAGATCTTGGGGCAGGCTTTACTTTGGCCACACACGATCTGGAAATTCGTGGCGCGGGTGAATTATTGGGTGACGATCAAAGTGGTCAAATTCAATCGGTGGGTTTTTCTTTGTATATGGAAATGCTCGAACAAGCGGTCGAAGCCTTAAAACAAGGCAAAGAATTGTCATTAGATGAACTTTTACGCCAACAAACTGAGGTAGAATTGCGCCTACCAGCTTTACTGCCCGATGATTATATTCCTGACATCAATACGCGTTTATCCATGTATAAGCGTATTGCCAGTGTGAACAACGAAAATGAATTGGCTGAAATGAAAGTAGAACTGATTGACCGTTTTGGTACACTACCCGATGCGGCGAAAAATTTACTGGTGATCGGCGAAATGAAATTGCAAGCCGCGCAGATAAAAGCGAAAAAAATTGAAGGTCATGAAAAAGGCGGTTACATCGAGTTTTCACCAACTGCGGATATTAACCCACTATTTTTGGTCAAATTGCTGCAATCCGAACCCAAAAAATATGGTATGGAAGGCCCCACAAAGTTCAAGTTTACTGTACCATTAGCAGATAGACGTGACCGTATCGCTTTTATAAATGATTTATTAATGCAGTTTAAGCAAAACCAACTGCCTAAAGCACAAAAATAAACAATAATTATTAAATTAACAAAGATACTCTTATTTTCAGGCGTATCTTTTATAACGGAGCAACAATGAAAAAGCTGATCCTACTTCTATTGGTTTTTGTTTCAGTACCAACCTTTGCACGATCATTTGATATCGAAGTGATTATTTTTAAACGCAATGTTGAGCCATCACAAGTGAATGAAGCATGGCCAAGTTCGATTGAGCCTATCGACTTTGATCGTTCATTTTCTTACCGTGACAAAAAGATGATGTCATCTAATGGCGCTTTTTTACTTCCAAGTGGCTACTATCGCCTAAATAAACAGTATCAAGCATTAGATCGTCACGCCGGTTTTAAACCATTAGTGCACGTTGCATGGCGTCAAACCGACCGTGGACCTAGCCGTGCACCAATCTTCCATATTCAAGCTGGACAAGATTTTTCTGGCACCTTTGCTAATGACGGACGCTCTTTGTCTCAAATAAAAGATGAGTCACCAGACGGCACCGTGCCACCAGCCCTTGCCAAAGGTCCGGTTAACGAACTTGATGGAACCATGCAAGTCTACGTCCAGCATTACTTATATGTTAAAACCAACTTAGATTTAAAGATCCCAGGCCAACATGAAGTAGTGCTACAAGATGCCGTCACCGATACCGCTTCTGATGATAACGATGATGATGCAGAAGTTCAGGTCGGCAATCTTGAACCGATTAAACCTAAGACTGAAGTAAAAGATTTCTTAAACAGCTACCGCATGCAGCAAAAACGCCAAATGCGCAGTGGTGAGACTCACTACCTTGATAATCCATATTTAGGTATGATAATCAAAGTAAGCAAAGCAAGATAATCTCGCTAAGAGGCTCTGATGAGCCTCTTTTTTTATGCCAAGACAACACGTTTTAATATCCAGATCATGACTCCAGACTTCTCACTTAGCACTGCTCGCCTGACTTTAAGATTGATTGATATTCAACAAGCTAACCTTTTCGCCACTGCCATTCAAAGCTCTGCGTCTTTGTATCCTTGGCTTGATTGGTGCCATGCTGATTTCAGCTTGCATGAAGCGCAAAAATTCTTAACCTGCACCCGATTAAACTGGGTAAAAAACCTCGCGTATGGCTTTGGCATCTTTGATAAAGAAACCGACCAGTTTATTGGTATGGCAGCATTAACCGACCAAAGAGTAGGGTTTAACCTTGGTAGTCTCGGCTATTGGGTGTGTGATAATTTTCAACAGTGTGGTTATGCCAAAGAAGCCATGCAAGCTTTAATCCAGTTCTGCTTTGAGCAATTAAAACTGACGCGTTTAGAATTGATTTGCGATCCTGAGAACACCGTCAGCCATAAACTAGCACTCGCCTGTGGAGCGCTAGATGAAGGAATAGCAAGAAATCGATACATATTCCAAGGAAAACCCAAAGACGCTCTCGTCTTCGCTATCGTACCTTAAAACAGCCATCTCAAAATCGAACGATATTATACCGACGTAAAAAAGCCCTAACATTGCTGTTAGGGCTTTTTTGCAATAATTTTCAAGCATTTTACAGAATAATGGAGGCGCCTCCCGGAGGCGAACCAACAGCATTGAATGCATTGTCTTACTTGAGTTCGGAAGGGGTTTCCCCTTTCGATTTGCAGGCAGTGTACCCACGGGTGTACCCAAAGTCAACGCCTTAAATTACGATTTTAAATCGTTTGAATATTTTTTGTACTGACTGGTGAATTAGCCGTCAAATGACATTAATAATCACTTTTTCTGTCTCTTTTCTAAGTGCGATTTAAAACTCTGTGCCGAACTTGATAAAGCTGCAATACTTTCAATGCTGATATTGAAATCCTTTGCTTCTTTTAATTCGCTAGTCAATGAGATAATTTTTTCTTCCAAAGAGCAAGCCTTATTCTGTTCAGATATAGAGACTTGAGAATCACTCGCTGTATTGTTCTTTTGACTTGATAAGATCAATTTCTCTAATTCATCAAAACGATTACGCACATCTTCTTCAAAAGATGAACCATTTTGTTTGTCGATGTACGCTTGCTCAATCAAATTAAATACAACTGCATTCATACTGATAGCACTATCCTTTGCCAATGCTTGAAGGTGAGAATAAATAAGTTTTGGCATCGCAACGCTGTAATTGATTTTTTTTGAAGATGAATAATATTTCGCCCACTTTTGACGAATTTCATCAATCTCTTTTTGCCCCTCCTCACACTTAAACCAATCCGCCACTTCTACACAAAATTTAAAATCAACATCTCGTAGTTGCGAATAAGCATCATGCTTTATTTGGTAAAAAACAGCTTCCTTTTTAAGCCATGCAATGTGCTTTTCATTGGTGAATTTAAATTTATCTAAATACCGCTCTATCGGATTAGGTCTTCTATCGACCTCTTTTCTTTCTTTTGAAACGCTCACTTTTGATGCAAAGGGCATTGCTTCACTGACTAACTCAGCACCTTTAGGTTTTCTTGGGTGGTAGGTATTTCGTTCGCTCATTCTTCCAATTTCCGTTCAAAGATAACATTGTAACTTATATATCACACTAAGTATAAATGCGCACCCAATTGACTTGTCACACCCAAATCACCACTTACACCTGAAATGGTTTTCACACCCACTTTACACCCGGTTAATTTTTTATTTGAATTAAATATAAAACCTATTTAACATTGAATTTATTGAGTTGGACATTTTAACCCCCAGTTATTACGTTGGGTGTTAAACCTACTTTGTGCGCAATTACAGGACTATTATGGTGAAGCGTAAAAGTAAAACGTCAGTTTTAAAAGATATGGGGATTGAGGTTGATTTTCGGACGCCATTCATCCCATTGTCAATTGATGACAATGAAGGGGTTGATAGCTTGTTGATGGTTTTTCCCAATGATAAATATTACTTTGAAGAAATAGGCTGGCCTCACATCGGAGATATCAGTTCAATCATCAGTGATGATAAAGTGGCAGATGAATTCATGGGGATCTGTGAAAGCAAGCTTAATGATATGATCCAACATGAGATTATATTGCAATATGAAAAGCTCACACCATCACCCTTGGTAGAAGAAAAAGAAGTTAGCGATGTTCCTAAAACGAGTGGCACGGATAAGGGTAAAAAAACAATCTCCGTTCGAGCTTACTTAATAGCGGTCACTCCTAAGAAATACGAAGTTGCTATGCAATATTTGTACGAAGCAACAAGTAACGAAACAGTTTCATTGATACAGAAAAACACTCAGGAGCAAGGAAAGCTTTTAGATATACCGACTTTGTTCAACACACTTCACGAAAAAAACTGTCCTGAGCAATACATTCCAGTGCTCATCAAGCTTATTCAATATTTTCACATCCACCGATTACCTAATATTTCGTTAGTCTCAATATCGCCTAAACGCTTAGCAGTAAAACTCGGGGTTCCACTGAGCAAAATTCAACTCGCGCTCCACTGGTTTATTGAACATCAATTTATCAGACAAAAAATACCGTCTGAAAACTTGTATTTAAGAGCGGCTTTTTTCTCAAGCTTTTACCAACAACGGCCAAAAGATTGTAATTTCCCTCAATACACTCAATTCCCTCTATACCCAAATGAGAGATGGGAGCGCCGTAAGCTCAATAGAAAACTCCGCTACCTTGCTGAGCAATACACAGTCAAAATGCATGATGAGAATGAATGCAAAATGAAATCTGCAAGAAATTTGTCCTATAAAACACATCTACGCCAATTTAACGAATTGAAAGAAAAAGTATTATCTGGTGAGGCCTCTTTAAAGTTTGAGCTCAGTCAAAAAAGACTTGCCGTGCATCTGATGACATCAACACTATTTAAGGATTTGCATTAACATGAAATACAGCATCGTATTTAAGGGCGGTGAGACAAACGCCGTATCGAACTCTTTGTTCATCAAACTCAATGCGAAGGCTGCACGAGAGCTTGATACGGAATATATTGTTTTGAATGACGTTTACCTATATTCAAACGAACAATGCCTACTATTATTTCAATCCAATAATGTATTAAGCATTATCCAATCTATCCGCACAAAGATGAATGAGCATGCTTTGAGTGTTTTACATTACCACTCTCCAAATTTAAGCCGTCGAAAAGATAATCGCTTTGCCGTTCAAAACTACATTGATGACATTGGTGTAATTGTTCACCTTCCTGTGGCTCTACACTCTGATTATTTCCAGCAAAAAAATGCGCTTGTAAGCGCTCAATATCTACCACCATTTACACAGCCGAACTTCAAAAATGGTCACACTTATTTTCATCATGAACTTTCATTGACTGCTCTTTACATTATTAATGCCATGAAGTGTCGAACAGATAATGTTGACCTTTCCACCTACATCACTTGCGCTGAATTAAGCCGAATGACGGAAATATCACCAGAGATAATCAAGCGAGAATTAGCTTCTCCCTCACTCAAGCCCTTTGTCCAACTAAAGAAAGTCGAAAGATGTAAAACGCAAACTCTAGAATTTACCGATGATGGCAAAAGGCAGTTGATTTCAAATGAGGCATCGGAAGATGAAGCCGATATTGATACCAAAATATCGAACCAAGATCCCTTTCAAAAGACAATCGATTTCCCATTAAAAGAATATGCCTATCACAATCACTTGGCTCTAATGAGAAGACTCACTGAGGAATACAAAAAAGTACTCAACAATACAAACGCCATCCCTGAAATAAAAAAAGAAGCAGCATTAGCTTTTTGTTTAATGGAAGGCGTATAAAACATTTATGCGACTTTAAGCGCCAATTACAACAAAAAAATACAAGAAACCCATTGCTTTGTAATCAACTACGGAGCAATGAACATGAACTCTAACAACTCTTCAAAACTTCCACTTAAACTCATTCGCATGAAAGAACTCTCTAAGCTGGTGGGATATAACAAAAGCCACATTCATCTTCTGATTGGTGAAGGTAAATTTCCTGAACAATTAAAAATTGGTAAGCGTGCTAGCGCTTGGCTATTACCTGAGATCATGGCTTGGATTAATCAAAACTGGAAAGAAGGCGATTCCTTTAGTCCACAACTTTTAGATCTACCACGCTTAATGCGTCGCAGTGACGTACTCAACATTATTGGCGTGAAAAAAGACACCCTCTATCGAATGATAGAACGCGACGAATTCCCGAAAGGAAGAGTTTTAGGTTTTCGTGAAACACGGTGGGACTATAACGATGTAATGGGTTGGCTTGCGAGCAAAATCCAAGAGCGTGATGCGCTCACTCCTGAATAATCCTCTTTTCGCCTCAGCACTCAAACAAGCACATTCCGCCTTTAATTTTTGAACACACCGAAGCAATCGGTGCGATGGCACTCGCCTCAAAGAGCCGATTGCAAGTAAACACGATGGAGCACACCTCATGAACGCATTCCCCGCTATTCGTCAACTGCTTAACGTACCGCTTAGTCACGAGCCATATCAAGTCGACATGATGAATGATAAACCCATGCCATACCCATCAAGCGAAGCCAATCACGCTATCTTATTCGAATGCCAGAAGGCATTAGACGACACCGTCAGACAACACCCGGTAAGGCTCATGACAAGCGTCTTACTCTATCACCCAAATGAATACCGCCCAGTAGAGTTTTGCTGGGAGCAAGTGCCTAACCGGGAGCACTTAACTCAACCATGGTCGAATAAACAAGAGCCCGATACCTTAATCGCGAGCTTTTTTGAACGATTAAATATTCAAATAGAACAAAACTTCCTCAGCCAGAGAGTAAAACTAAAACAAAGAGTGTCCAACAAGCCTTACCATGCCATCACCAAAAGACTGACGCCCCATTGCACCATCGTCGTGTTTTTCTTCAATAAATCAGACTACGCGAGCCTTGGCCGTGGAACAGGGCATAGTCGCTATCTTAGAACCTGCATCTTTAATGCGTGGCATCGCACGATTGGTATTGAGTGTGATAATTATTGTGAGCTCAATCCATGGATAAGCATCAGCGAAGGGCTGGCGGTTAATGCAAAAGTGGATAGCTCCAAAGATAATCTTCATGCCATGCATAACCAATTATCGTGGTTGGCGCATGCGTCGTTAGGCGATTTCCCAATCACCTATTGGCATTATTAATTGAGGAGTATAGAAGGGTAAAAAAGGTATTTCAGGACTCAAATGGATAAGGTTAGAAAAAGTGACCGTTTGAAGTGTTATTTATTCTAACCTTTTCACTGTCAATGACAGCTTAAAAGCGTCATATTTTTAAGCTCATAAGCAATACTAACTTCCGAGTGATTATTTATGTCATTCGCAGCTTAATTATCATTTATTCGCTAAGTAACTTCTGAGCTCAGCGAGAATGAAGCCAACTAAAAACAATGAGCAAATACTCGGATATATTAATAATACCCACCATGATCATTAGTAATAATATCCATACTATCAATAGACTACTATCAAGTAAGAACATCAATAACACCGATACAAACAGTAAAATGGATAAGTAACCCTATGGTTACCTTATGACATGAATAGGAGAAGTGAAGCTTCATGTAGATGATGCTATTCGTTAAAAAAAACAATGCACGTGTTTGTTATGAAAACATTCATAACGGAGCACAATCATGCATCAATGCTATTCAGTCGAAGACTATAACCCTAGCCATATCCAAGATATATACAACACACTTAACCACAGCCTAGCCAAATACAAACGAGTTACTCTCTTTCGCTTTGATGTGCATATTCCTTTTGTTGATTTAGATGATCCTAGGATTTACCGAGTGACACAATTCACTAAAGCCTTCTTAGGGTCTCTCAATGCTAAGCTGAAAAGCATGACAGGTAAAACCGTTGATTTTAATTATATCTGGTGTAAAGAGCACAACGTTACCAGTGGTGCGTCTATGCAGCATTATCACTTTGCGTTAATAATGGATGGTAATCATTTTAGATCATGGGGTAATTATAACTATCAAGGTTCGAGTCTTAAACGCTGCATTGAGGAAGCTTGGGCCAGTGCTCTTGACTATCCGATTGAAGACTGCAAAAGAGGCATTCAATTCGCTTCTACAGTTACCATTGATTCATATGCGAATCGGGATTGTACCGAAAAATACAATGAAGCCGTTAAGATGCTTTCTTACTTAGCGAAACGTTATTCAAAAATTCAAGGACAACGGTGTTGGGGAAAAAGCGCACAAAGCTATAATCGCTAGTGAACACGTAATAGCATACAGTTTATCGCAGGGAAATGGTGTTTTTTCATGTTTATATTCTGTATTTTTTATTCATTATCTAAAAATGCTTTCACTTGATTGTTATCAATCGAAAACTGGCTATTAGGAAAGTATTCGGTGCGCTGTTTTTGGACATTATAAGCGGCGCATACTTTTGAGCCACAATAAAGAAAGGCAAGATCGTCCTGAATCCCATTAACGTAAAAGTGGGTATAATCAGATGATTGAATCTGAGTCATTAACTTAACGGCCTTTCTTTTTCCTGATTGTTCATTCACGACCATTAAAGCAAGAAATAAACACAAAGCAACTATCAAGTTTATGAGGAAGTTAATTTGTTTTTCCTTGGAATCTCTTAACGGTTTAACTTTGACTTTTTTAAACACTTTTTTATAGATTCTATTCATGGTGACTAAACAACGTCTTCCTCTACGACTACGTATAAAGCTCTCCTTAACGTCAACGAACATGTAAAAGATTGCATATCCAGCTAAGAACAAAAAGATGTGTTGAATACTATCTAAAAAACCTGAATATAATATTGCATAGAACTCCAAACTAAGCACATCAGTATCTAGCCCTAAACTGTTAAGAAAACCATCGTTAGAAGCTCTCTGAGCACAATACAAGTAAATGGTGAGTAAACTAAATATACCGATTCTATCAGACAGCTTTATCATTTTACTTTCCTCAATAAAAATAACGCCTTTACGTTAACATCAATAAAAATAAAAAATGAATTAAAAAGAATTTTATCCGATTTCATTTTTCACAATTACTTGACTGTAATATTGGTATATTCCCCCTGTATGAAAGAAGCATCGTGTATGAACTTTTCATTAGGGCAAAAGCCAATGAAAAGCCATTGTTTTAACGGCATTACTGAGCGGTCCTATTTTTGCCCCTCCATATATTGGCATTGGATATGGTCTTTCAGAGCCGTTGTCATATCAAGGGTTATTCGGGTTCCAGTAATGAGCTTGGTGCCAATGGTAAAGATCAAGTTGAACATTACATCAATACTACAACATTTAACGTAACCACAATATATTACTTCGATAACATGACGTTAAATAACTAAACATCACGAGATAAAAAAAGACACGACTTGTGTCTTTTGGATTTAGGTTTACTGGCAACATACAGCCAGCTCGCCCAACGGAACACTCTTAGCCTTATTGGTTTCATCCCAAAACCGTTGTTTATAAACCTTCCATCCGTGATACAGGTAGTTATTCTCGGTTAAGTAATTTCCTGCGCCCATCGAATAGTTTTCCCGTTGCTCCTTGCTTTGAGTTTTATCATGCAAGAACGCCGTATCGGGATGGTTAAGACAAGCCTTACGCATCTCAGGAAAGCGTTGCTGTGTATGTTTAGACCACGCTAAGATGATGGTTTTAAGTGTCTTGGATTCATAAACGCCAGTATGCGGACAACTGTTTTCACTGTCGTATTCCGTTTTAGTGGCAATGATAGCGGCCTGTGCCCATTCAGGAATGTTTAGGCTTTCTTGAAAGGCTTGTTCTTTTTGCTGGTGTGCTCGAATGCTTTCTTCTCTTTCCTTTATTTGTTGACGCTGTTCCTCTTCTTGTTTTCGTTTAACCTCTTTTATCACTTCGCTCGCCTTAGCTCTTGCTTGCTGCACTTGAATTCGGTCAAGTTGGTAGTGTTCAATGAGCCCTATTAACTCAAGCTGGTGGTCTTCACGCATCCACGTCATTTCAGGCTTATTGTGATTCTGTTGATGGTAGTCATACACTGACAAGCAATGGTCGCTAAAACCTAAATCATTGACGTTACAACCTAAGTCCAAACGACATTGATGCTCACTTTCATCACTAAAAGTCACCGTGATAAAAGTTTTGTCATAGCCACCTTCGGGATTATCCAAGGCCACTTCTAACGCCTTTTGCTCAAAGTCTTCAAAACCCCAAATATCGTTAGTTTGAAACTGCTTCGATTCAGAGCTGTGAACCAATACCCAGATGGGCGTAATGCGGCGGTGTGGATTGGATGCACGTGGTGTGCTTGTTGTCTTTGCTACGCCTTGTTTGGGTAATGGAATATCTAATGCTTTCATCATGCTTCCTTATCAAATTAGATAAACAACAGGTACAAAAATGCCGCCCTTATTAGGCGGCGATTAATCGTCAATTAAAGTGGATTGTGGGGAACGAGATGAGGTGAGAGTTTCTCTTGGTTTTATCGCAGCACCTAACCAATCAACATCACTTTAACATCATCAAACTGGCTATCAGCCATCGCGTTTAAGAATGCGCTTTCCCACTGGTGATAGAGCTTAACCGCTCTTGGGTTACCATCCATTTTTTGCCAATCCCCCTTAGGGGCTAATAAGCATTTACCAGATTGAAAATCAAAATCTAGCCACCTTGTCAGTGCGATGGATTGAGACGTTAAATAGCCATAAACGCTAATGTAAGCCAGCTCCCATTGATGGGCCCCTCTTCGCTTTAGTGCTATCTCTACAGGCCGTAGACCGCCTAATTGAGCACTGTATTGACTATCTTTAATACGTATTGTCACGTAATGAATATTGTCCAATACTTGCTTTGAGTTTTTCGCTAACTGCTCATGAACGGATTGGATAATCTGACCTTTTAAGTCATGGTGAATATCAACCACTGAAATGGGGTTTATGGTCATCACGGCCATAACGTGCCTCCTAGGTTTGAATGATAAATGAGAGGAAATCGATGGATAAGAAAATAACCGGTATAAAAAAGCCGCCCGTGATAGGTGGCTAAGTAACATCAATAAAGGCGTTATTAAATGAAGATTATTTATTTGCTTTCTGGTTTACTTGAGCGCTTTGCGACGCCTTGTTCGCACTATCGTCTTTGTCTTCACGTTTACCCTTATTATCATTATCACGTAATGACTTTGAGTTATCGTGAGAGCGAGCCGGATAGCCGCAGTTAATCGCACCACTTTGGCACATTTCAATGGTCGAGCCACCCATGGTGCCACCTGCGAAACTTGGTAAGCTAATCGACATTGCTATAGCAAGTAATGACAGTGTTTTGATGGTTGTCTTCATTGGTTTATTCCTTATAGATTGTAAATAGAAAAATTAATCGGTCGAAGTGACTTTCAATATTGAACAGAGTTAGGGGGTAATCACTCAACGTCCTATCTCTTAGTTGATTAAGTGATAAAACAGCTTATTCACGATGTTTGCATAGGATGCAAAGTAAAAAGCATTCTTTCATCAATGAGTGAATATTGAGTTATTTCATTCTTTAGGTAAAAGGGATGGGTTATCTAGTCTCAACCCATAACAGGCACAGCAGAGAGCGTATGTGTATCGTATTCACCTCTGAGCCTTCATTGTTCAAAGAAGCATTAATGTGATAACGCAGCCACCAACCTTGGCTATTCAGCACCAAAGTATGAGGCACGAGTACGACAGATTGACCGATAAAAACACACTGGATAATTTGATGATTTAGCATGGCTTGTTTAAGTGGAGTGAGTGTGGATAGGTAGTAAGGTGGCAGGCATGGTAATTCAATGTGAATATGGTTTAAGTATTGTTGTAAGTGGTGTGATTGTTGGAGCTGTTTCTCTGACTGTTTAAAGCGCTTTTCAAGTAATCGCCTTAGTTCATCGGGCAACAGCAGTGCGAAGTATCGTATTAACCAATGTAATAACAGGGCATCCTGGTTTGGACTAATAAAGGGCTGATGTGTTGATTGTCGGTATCGATACTCTTTATTCTCATCCAACTCTTCAACAAACCCAGCAGCGATCCACGCTTTTAACCATCGCCGCAAGGTATCACTTGAACATTCAATACCAAGAGACAAACATTGTTGGTGTAGCGATTGTAATGTGCTCCATGACCGAGACGACAATAAATGATAAAGCGTTAACATGGATTCAAATTGGCGCATAAGAAAACCTTCTTAAGTCTATGGATGAAAGAAATAGCACAAGACCGCATTAATGCGGTCTTGTGCTACACGATTATTATTCATCGTCATGATAACCATTGGTGATACTTGAATGCTCACCATAACAAAGCAATGGATCGTCGTTATCTTTTTTACCCATTAAGGCAAGCGCGCTCCCCACTGCAATAGAAACGATGATCCCTTTACCATTTAAACGCCCCATCGGGCCATAGATAGGTGAAGCGGTCAGCAAGCCCGCGACCGTTGTGGTATTGGTCACCATTTTGCCCAGTGTGCCATTCCAATCGATGCCCATTGGTTGAAATTGATTGTTCATTATTCATTCCTCTGTTTCATTATTCATTAACGCTAATCGTTTGTTGGTCATAACTTTGACTGTTGAGGTAGGTTAAAAAACTGCTCTCCCATAGCTGGTACATTTCAATAGCATCAGAGTTATCTTTTATTGACGCCCACTGAATATAGGGATGGACAAGACAGCGATTAGATACACAGTCAAAATCCAGGTTACGCTCAAGCTCTGGATAGACATTACCGATATAGGCAAAGGTGGTGACGTAAGCTAATGTCCATTGAGGGCACTTGGTCGAGGTGCGGGTTAAGCGAATTTCTACCGGATGAAAACCGCCATCTTCGGCATTGTAACTACTATCACGAAAGTGAAAGGTCAACGCCTTAGCGCTGACCAATTCATCTTGTCGAACATCACAAAACTCACGCTCAACGTATTTTTCTAAAGCCTGACTTAACTGATAAGAGACAGGGAGCAATTCAGACTCAATCACAAACTGATTCATACTAACCCCCTTTGAGCGAGTGATACGCAAGTATGACCGACAACAATGTGGTCAAGCAGACGAACATCCACCAGCTCACAAGCTTGCTTTAGTTTCTCAGTAATGGCGATATCAGCGCGTGATGGTTCTGTTTCACCAGATGGATGATTATGCGCGACGATAATGGCTGAGGCATTGAGCCCAAGTGCCGCTTTTACTACTTCACGTGGATACACAGACGCCGCATTCACCGTGCCATAAAACAATGGTTGATACTCAATCAAGTGATGCTGGTTATCCAAAAACATCACAGAGAAAATCTCTCGCTCTTGTTTCGCCAGCTTGCAACTTAAAAACTCCATGGTGACCGTTGGATTGCTGTATACATCCATCCCCACTAAAGATTCGCTAATCACTTCAGCGGCTTTTTCTAGTAACTCCAGCGCGGTAATGGGTTTTGGGAAGTGATAGTAAACAGGGGTTGCTTTGTCGGTTGGCGTAGTTGATGGTTGATTCATAATACATTCTCCTAGAATGAAAAAAGCCCGCACGCACAAGGCTCACGGGCAGGTTCATTAAGAGAATATAGAGGTGTGATTTTTTGGTTTTAAGTAGATCTGACATAGCACCAAGTTGGAAAGGCATTCTACGCTCTATTCGCTCATCAATAGCTGAACGGACGTTACAGCTCGGTACCCAGCTTAGACTATCTAGAAAAGATTTGTCGACGAATCAGCTTTGTTTGAGGTGTGATAACTCTTTCGACGTCTTAGTTGGGATAAATTCAATGATATCATAATCAGCAATATCATTAAGTTTAAATGGATCTTCCGATAAAATGTCATCAAGTATTTCTCGAGTGTGTACATTTGCTAAGATCACACCACCACTTCTCGGAACCTTACGTCCAGATGCTAAAAAGTGACCTAAGTCATAATGGTGATCTAAATACTTAATATTATCATCTAAGTGCTTTTCAATTTTATCAAGCTCTACTTGATACGTTAAAGAAAGTAAGCGCCCTATAAACCCCACATGTTCATTTATTTTTGCTAATCATAAGATCAGATCTCAAACTATTAGGAGATTTGAATATGGCACAACGACGCACTAATCAAGAATGGCAATCTTTGCTCGAACAATATGAGTCGGCGAATTTATCGCAGAAGGTGTTCTGCGAACGTCACGAACTGAGCCTTTCTACTTTTCATGCCAAACGTCAACAATTACGACGGATTAACGAAATAACTCATAGTGGTTTTGTGCAAGCCGAGATTGTTGAAACCAGAACACACTATCAAGCATCTCAACCCCCTATCGCTACTATGACGTTATCGGTGAATCATAATATTGAACTGAGCGTACCGACAGGTACGCCAGCCTCTTACCTTGCAGAACTTATTGGAGCATTAACATGAAAAGAATGCTCAGCGCGCCCAATATTTATTTGTATCGAGAGTATGTCGATTTTAGAAAATCCATTAATGGCCTTACGGCTATTATCGAATCTGATACCAATTTCCCTTTAAGTTCTGGGGCACTATTCCTGTTTACTAATAAGCAACGCGATAAAATCAAAGTCTTATATTGGGATAAAACAGGGTTTGCACTGTGGTATAAATGACTGGGAAAAGCCAAGTTCAAATGGCCATCTCAGGAGAAAAATCAGATATTTTCACTGACTGATTTTGACTCAGAACAGCTGTTATCTGGCTTTACTATAATTGGCCATAAATCAATAAAAATCTATAATTTCACAATGAGTTAATCTGAATAGCAGTAAGAAAAACCAAGGTTTTTCATGATGTTTTTAGTATAATCAACCCATGAAAAAGATGACCGACATTAACCCTGAAAGCCAAGATATCACCGAGCTGCAAGCGATGGTGAAGGCTTTAATGTCGGAACAAAAAAGTTGGCAAGAAAAGGAATCGCAGTGGCAACAGGAGCGACAATCCTTAATTGAACAATTTAAACTGGCGCTTGACCGCCAGTTTGCTAAACGCTTAGAATCATTGAAACCTTATGATGAAGCACAAGGTGACCTCTTTAATGAGGTCGAGTGTGAAGCTGCCAAAGCGGAAAGTGATGTTGTCATTACCACGGCAACGACCACAAAAAAACGAGGTAAACGTCAACCGTTACCAAAAGACTTACCTCGTGAAACCCTTCTTCTCGATCTTGATTAACATGATAAACAATGCCCATGTTGTCAGCATGCTCTTCACCGGATCGGTGAAGACCGCAGTGAAAAGTTAGAATTCACCCCAGCAATATTAAAAGTGCTCGAGATAGTTCGTCCGAAATACGCTTGTCGCTAATGTGAAGAGAAGTCTGAAACAAGCCAGATTTATCAACATTCAACTCCGAATAGCATTATCCCTAAAAGTTTTGCAACAGAAAGCCTACTGACCAATATCATTTTAGGAAAATACCAATACGCACTGCCGTTATACCGCCAAGAGACCTTGTTCAATCAATCGGGCATCGACTTGTCGAGAACGACGATGGCAAGATGGGTAATCCAAGTAAGCGAGAAATTCAAACCGCTTTATCAAGCTTTGAGAAACCACTTGCTAGCTCAAACGGTCATTCAAGCGGATGAAACACCGCTCAATGTACTTAGAGAAAACAAGCAGTGTTATATTGCTCAGGAGCGGATTCCCCACAAGCCACATTGGCAGAGACAAAAAATATCGTCTTGTTCGACTATCAAAATAGTCGAGCTAGAGCGTACCCTATGGACTTTTTAGGGAATTACTCCGGTTATCTGCAAAGTGATGGCTATGGGGCTTATGATGGTTTATCCAAAGTGGTTAATGTTGGCTGCTTTGCCCACGCTCGTCGAAAACTTATGGATGCGAAAAAGCTTCAAGGCAAAGGTAAGGCAGGCAAAGCAGATATGGCGTTGGCTCAAATCCAAAAGTTGTACGCACTTGAGTCAAGATTAAGAACTGAATCGGTCGATAAACGGTGGGCAGAGAGGCAACAGCATGCCAAGCCTATGCTTGATAAATTCCATGCGTGGTTAACGACGCAAAAAGTTATCGAATCCAGTCCTTTGGGGAAAGCGATTAAGTATACCTTAGGCCAATGGCTTAAGCTGGTTCGTTACATCGATGATGGTCATTTATCTATCGATAACAACCGAGCAGAGCGTGCAATAAAATCGCTGGTGATAGGTAGAAAGAATTGGTTATTTTCCAACAATAAAAATGGAGCAGACTCTAGTGCTTTGCTGTACAGCATTATCGAGACAGCAAAAGCAAACGGGTTGATAATTTATGATTACATGGTTCAGTGTATGAAAGAACTAGCAAAGCCAGTCCCTGACATCGATTCACTTCTTCCTTGGAATTTTTCACGCTAAAACGCCCCGTGAGATTATGGGGCGCTTACGAAGTAGGTGATGAATAAAAAATGATGTTAAGAAAAAGAATTAGTCGATGGAATATCACCATATACAGCCCATACTGATTAGCATGTAACTGTTACATGCGTTGCATTGGAATTTGAACCATCAAAGAACCATTACCAAGTAGCTTTAAAGAGAGTTGAAGCTTTATTTTATATTGAACCAAATACACATAATTATTATAGATGCCTCATTTTCTTCCTATTAGTATAAGTTTAAAAAAAACCAACGATTATCATGTATTCAAACCAAATCAACCATTATTCTTCGAAATTTAAGATTCCATTTTCAAATAAACCCCTTGTGTTTAAATTTGTGATTAATGTCACGTATGATTGTTTTTTAATACTTTACTCTTCTGTGAGGCATAAGTATCAAACTTGATATTAAAGGAAAATTATGAACTTAACTATTGCAGAGAAAAAAACAGAAATATTAAATACATCTTGTTTTACAACTATAAATAGTGATTCAATTGATGGACTCGTGAAAAATGGAATTTACCATATATTAACGTTAGGTGAGAAAATATCATCACGAGCAGGAGATGCCCTACAGGCATATGGAGTTACTTATGAATTAAACGATCCTCAAAACCGCCTTCATAATATTAGACAAGGTGCTGTTACATATCTTTCTCGTGAACTTTTAGCTTATTTTAGTGGAAGCCTTAAAGCTAATGATGGGCTTGCAAAAGCTTCAAAATTTTGGATGACTCTCATTGATAAAGATGGAAATGTAAATTCTAATTATGGATACTATGTTTTCTATGAGCCTGTAAAATCATATGGAAATCAATATAATTGGGTTAAAGAAGTACTCCTAAAAAATAAAGACTCTAGGCGAGCAATTATTAACATCAATCAAAATTATCATAAATCAGAAACTAAAGATTTCCCTTGTACAGTTGGCATACAATTTTATATAAAAAGAAATAAATTATTTTGTGAAACAATATCTCGTAGTACGGATGTCATAACTGGCTTACCTTATGATATGGGATTTTTTTCTTTTATTCACGAATTGTTGTGGAAAGACTTAATCGAAAGTGGAATGCCTAATCTTGAGCTTGGAACAACTGTTATGAAAACGACATTTACTCAAATATATGACAAGACGCTTTTAAAGGCTAATGAGGTTGTAGAAAGTACTAATAATATCTCAGAAAGAATGCCTCCTATTGATTCTGCAAGTGAAACATTATCTGATATTTTCACAGGTAGTGATCATACAAATATTATAAAATGGATTAAGTCTCATGCAGAATAAACAATTATCTATCGCTTTATGTTCAAATAATGAAGCAAAGGTTTCAGCAGCAAGAGGTATTTGCTCTGAATTATATGCTAATTTTAGTTTCATTCATCATAATGTGTCTTCTGGAGTGAGTGAAACACCTGAAACTGATGAAGAGGCCATCCAGGGGTGCCATGTACGAATAGAAAACATGGAAAATAACTATGAAGATAAATTTGATTTTATTATTGCTCTTGAAGGATTAATAGAAAAAAAATCTTTTGGAAGTTTTGTTTATGGATGGGCAGTTATAAAAAATATAAAAAACAATCAATATTATTATGGTTGTAGTGGAAAGGTTATGCTTCCTAAAATAATATCATCACGCCTTTCAAGGGATATAAAACTATCAGATATAGTATTAGAAGCATACCCTAGTATCACTAAATCAAATATGGATAAACTAGGTACTAATGGTGTTTTGACAAATGGATTATATACGCGTGTTCATGAGTTTGAAACTGCCCTAAAGTGCGCATTTGGTTCTGTTTCCGTTGATAAATCATTCAGTTAATACATTTAGTATTTATAGGATTAACCTATGCCTAAAAGTTTTTTATTAAAAAACATAAGTTACCTTGATTCAAATACAATGAAGCTATCTAAAGGAGATGTTAGAGTTATTGATGGATATATTGTTTCTATTGATAAATGTCTGAATCCTTGTGAAAATGAAAAAATTATTTCATCTGAAGATACAATCATGTTACCAGGTTTAGTAAATGCACATTTGCACCCTAGTAAAGAAATTTATGGTTCTACTTTAGATTCTTCTCCTATTGATGTTGTTCTCGATTCCGTTCATAAAAACAACGAATTAGAAAGTTCAGATGGGCAATATATTTCTTCTCTTAAATCTCTAATGAGCGCTTTAAAAAATGGAGTAACCACATTTGGTGTGTTTACTAGCCGAATTGAAAGTGATGTTCTAGCAGTACGTCAAATAAGGTGTCGTTGTGTTATAAATTTTTGTCAGAATAATACATGGATAGGTAGTGGAAAGAGCCCGAAAAATAAACCCGTGGAAGTGATTATTCAAGAATATTTAGAAGCTGAAAATAAATATCAACAAGAATTGATTACTTTGTCTCCAGCAACGGCTTCCGAACTTTCTGCTGATGATACTCTTTTAATAAGGCTACATGAGCTTGCTCACATCCAAAATAAAAAATTTACCCTGCATATCCATGAAGGTTTACACCAAGTTAAGTCACATAAAAATGAATATCATATTAGTGGTATTGAACGATTAGATAGCTTAAATATCCTCGACAAAAATACGACTCTAATTCATAGTTGCTATCTTTCAGATAAAGATTTAGAACTTCTAAAAATAAGTGGATGTAATATCATACACTGCCCTGTAAGTAATAGCTTTGTTGGGGCAGGGACTTTACCTTTAAGTTCTTTATTACCGGATGTTACAGTTGGTATTGGTACTGATGCTGCAATGGTTAATCCTGCAAATGATCTAATTTTTGATGCCTTTTTCAGTCTTTATCATCATGGCGATTCTGATTTTAGTCGAAAAGTTGATGCCTCAACAATTCTTTCTATATTAACAGAAGGGGGTGCTAAGTCTTTAGGTATATCAAATGTTGGCCGAATTGAGGTAGGATTCAAAGCAGATTTTATTTTTTTCAATATAAATGAAATTGATACCGGTTATATAAATACACCAATATCATTGCTAAATATGTTAAAAAATGAAAAACCTAGTCAGGTAATTGTAAATGGTGAAACAATTATTAATCACGGAATATTCACTAATAAATTTTTAAACAATAATGATTTGAAATTTTCTAAATTAAGAAGGATGATAATAACATGAAAAAAGTTGCTTTTTTATTCTCAGGAAGAGGGAGCCTTCTAACATCTGTGCAAAGAGCAATTAAGGATTGTGATGTTGATGCTGAGCTTAGTCTTATTTTAACAAATAATCATAATTTTTCATCAGATGATAATCCAATTTTTTCAAACTTAACAACTATTAAAGTCAGTCACCGTGATTTTATGGAGCGCTCTGAATTTGAAGATAAAATTGCAGAATATCTAAATAGGTCTAAGGTTGATTTGATTATTCTTGGTGGTTTTCGTCGTATTTTTTCACCAGGATTTGTTAAAAAATTTGGTCATAAAACAATGAATACTCACCCTTCGCTACTTCCGGCGTTTCCTGGGGATAAAGCACAACTAAAAGCACTACAAGCTGGCCTTAAGGTAACAGGGGCAACATTACATTTTATTAATGATGAAGTGGATGCTGGCCCGATCATAGATCAAGAACCTGTGAGAATTACTAGTAACATGACAGAGTCTAGTCTTCGTGAAGTAATTATAGATGCAGAAAAAGAAATGATATACCGAGCAGTTTATGCTTTTCTTGAAGGAAAAATAGAGCTAATTGACAATCAAGTTATTTATGAAGAGTGTACAAATGTATAAAATAAAAAATGATATAATTGCTGCAAGTCTTATTGCAAGTATACTTTTTCTTGCAATTGTAAGCCTCGGACTATCTCTTGCTATATTACCTTTGTATGTAAATAAAGTATTGGGGTACTCTGCATTTTATGTTGGCCTAGTCGTAGCCACCGAATCAATATCAACTCTACTTTCTCGTGCTTATTCTGGTCGTTTTTCTGATAATCATGGTCCTAAAAAAGGAATGATTGTTGGACTTTTCTTAACAGTCTTTGCAGGTTTATCATGCTATCTAGCGTTTGCATTTTTAGTTCCTGGAAAAGCTTCATTTGCTATCATTATTTTTTCACGACTTATTATGGGGGTCGGGGAAAGCCTGATATTTACTTGTAGTGGGACTTGGCCCATTGGTCTTGTAGGAAAGAAACATGCTGGAAAAATTATGTCTTGGGTTGGCATCGCAATGTTTCTTGGTCTGGCGATTGGAAATTACTTAGGCACATGGTCTTATTATAACTCAGGAATCAATTTCTCTGCTTTAATCATGAGCTTATTGCCTTTATTAGGTTTTATTATTGTTATGCTTGTAAGACCTGTAGATGTCCATCCTGAAAAAAAACATGCGACGCTCTTATTTGCAGTTAAGAGAATATGGAAAGCTGGTTCAGGGTTTTCACTAGCTAATATTGGTTATGCCGCTATCACAACATTCCTAGTTCTTTATTTTATAGAAAATAATTGGGGAGAGCACGCTGCTCTTGCACTTGCGTTATTTGGAATTGGATACGTAATATCAAGATTGACTCTTGGCTGGAAAGCTGACAGTTTCGGTTTGAAAATGACTTTATTTTCACTTCTTATTGAAGCAGGTGGATTATTATTGATTGGTATATCATATGAACCTTATATGGCAATGTTAGGATCGTTCCTTACGGGGTTTGGCTTATCTATGGTATACCCATTACTTGCTCTTCCAGCTTTAAAAAGCATGCCAGATGAAAATATAGGACTTGCTCTTAGTACTTATGAATCTTGCTTTGATATTGGTATTTTATTTTCAGGTTTTATAGGTGGAATAATTGTATCTCTATTTGGATATTCCGCAGTATTTATCTTCGCATTTTTATGTTGCATAATGGGATTGTATTTCGCAATACTTGCTTATCGTCAGGTTTCTTTATCAGAACCTGATACTACATCTAAGCCAAAACCCACTTTGGTATAGACCCGAATTCAACTCCGAACTGCGACATTTGTAATATCAAGCAACCAACATCATTTTAGCAAAATGATGTTGGTTGCTTGAACCCTAAACACTTCTTTGGACGATAATTTATCCGAAGTTGGGCTCGCTCAACTTCATCATAACTCACCGACCGTAAATCTGTTCCTTTCCTGATATATTGTCTCAACAGGCCATTAGCACCGCGCTCCCAAGAACTATAAGGGTGAGCAAAATACACATCGGCTTCTAAGGTTTGAGCTATTTCCATATGAACAGCAAATTCTCTGCCATTATCGGCCGTTATAGTATGAACAAATCGTTTGAATGGCCGTAAGAAGTCTATCGTCGCTCTGGTCACATCTTCTGCTGATTTTGAAGACACTTTTTTTACTAAATAAAACCGTGTGGCTCGCTCTAAGATTGTGACAATAGCGCCCGTACCATGTTTACCAAGAACTGTATCAATTTCCTAATCACCAAAACGTGTACGATTATCGACATCTTTGGGTCTTTCATCTATTGAAATGGCATTTTTTATTGCGGGAGCTTTATCTTTCTTGCCTCTTCTATGGCGTTTATGACCTTGGCGTAAATGACGAAACAGTTTACCGCCTTGACGTTTATTGCAGACAATAAAACGGTAAATCCATTCATGACTGACTTTTTCTCCAATACGAGTAAGAACGTGAGATATTTGCTCTGGACTCCAGTCTTGCGTTATTAAAAACTCAATAAATTCCACACGTTGTTGCGGTATTCGATACTTAGATGCGTTTAATCGCTTTACCTTAGATAGTTGCTGGGCTGTATCTGGCGAATACTGTTCTTTTGTACCGCATCGTCTCAACTCTCTATAGAGAGTTGAGCGGTGACATTTTATGGTTTTGGCAATTTCAGAAATTGAAATTCCCTGTTCTAAAAGGGCAGAAATCTGGTATCGTCTTCCCTCGTCAACTGCTGATAATTCATTGTAGTCCGCTTGTTTCTTTGGCGAGAAGAGCGTACCACTTTCAGCAGTTGGCTTCCTCTTCTACACCATTCCATGAATGTCGTAGTTATTATCTGAAATCAGGCACATTCATTGTACTTTGCGCTTCCGCAATATCAATGACCCCATTCACAGACAAACGTGGCTAAGCTGGTGCGGTATATTCATGCTCACAAATGGCGTTAGCATTTGCGGTGAACTCGATAGTATGTAATGCTGTTGAAATACTAGGAGTAAGCTATATAGTTCTTCCTGTACTGGGCATATATCTATTCAGGAAAATGTAAAGTGAACAAGATCACGTAATTTCAGGAGTTAGTTCCTCATGATTAATTATCGTCATAACTATCCTTTAGATCCTCATGACGTTGCTAGACTCTTCGACTCTTCAGGTATTATCCGACCTAGCAATGATATTCCTCGTATAAAACGGATGTTAAATGGGGCCAACTTAACATTTTCGGCTTGGGATGAAGATAAACTAATTGGTGTCTGTCGTGCACTAACAGACTTTAGCTATTGTTGTTATTTATCCGACCTAGCTGTAGACGCAAAGTACCAGGGAAAAGGTATAGGTAAGCATCTTATTAGCATGGTTCAAGAAGCTATTGGTGAAGAAGTGTCTTTAATATTGCTTTCAGCCGCTGGAGCTATAAACTATTATCCACATATCGGTTTATCGAAAGCTGACAATGCATTTATTTTAAAGAGAAGCCGATAATTTATAGTTCTAAATAATGTGTGTTTGAAGGGGGGATATTCTGTTAATACCCCTCCCTAAAGATCGGTTACTGTTGGGTTTTTATTGATACTGGTTAAATCTTTATAGCTTTGGCAATATGATGACTCCACCATTGCATCATGTCTCGACGTTGCTCAACGTACTGACTGCGGTTATAAGCGGCTCGCACTTTATTCTTATCAACATGCGCTAATGCTGCTTCCACCAAATCCCCTGTAAATTGAGGTTGCTCATTGAGTGTTGTACTCGCCAATGCTCGTAAGCCATGAGAAACCAACACTCCTTTAAATCCCATCCGTTTGATTGCCATGTTAGCGGTTTCACTACAACAATGACGACTGGCATCTTTATAAGAAGCAAATACAAAGTCACTGCGACCATGTCCATTAATCGCTTTCATTTCTTGTAAGATAGTCAAAGTTTGTCTAGTTAAAGGAACAATATGATCACGTTTACGTTTCATACGCTTTGCTGGAATCCGCCATAGTTTGTCATCCCAATCAATTTCATCCCAACGCGCCCCAGCGGCCTCTCCCGGGCGCACCATGGTATGAAGTTGCCATTCAATCAAACAACGCGTGGTAAAGTGAATACGAGCGCGTGAGAGCGCACGCATTAAGTTGGGTAACGCTTCTGGTGGTAAGGTTTTCATATTTTCCGTCTGCGGCTTTTTAAACGCCTCTTTAATGTCAGTTAATGGATTAAATTGAATCAAACCACTGTTACGTGCAAACTTCATGATGTCATTTAAACGCTGACATAAACGGCGTAGTGCTTCTAAATTACCCTTACGCTCTAGAGGCTTAAGGGCTCGAATGGCAAGTTGTGGGGTAATATCTGAAATAGGTACAGCACCTAATGATGGTAGAACATGTAGCTCTAAAGATCGTTGGATGCTAGCAGCATGATCTAAAGAAACCATGGCCTTTTTTATCTCAAGCCATTGATGCATAACATGACTTAAGGTTGTATTTAAGCGAATTTCTTCTTGATGATTAGATTGATCACGATGGGTTTTAGGATCGATACCTTGTTCAATTAATTCGCGAGCTTCTCGTGCTTTTTCACGCGCTAACTTCAAAGAAGTGATGGGGTAACTTCCAAGCGTAAAGTTGACACGCTTAGACAAAATAGGATGGGTGTAGTTAAGGAGCCATGTTTTGGTTCCATTTACTTTAATGCGAAGGCGTAGGCCATAACCATCCGATAAGATATATTCTTTCTCTTTTGGTTTTGCGTTCTTAATTTGGGTTTCGTTTAGTGGTTTTACTTGTTTTGCCATGATGGTACACCGAGTCGTTTAAGATAACGACAATGTACCCAATGATGTACCTTTTAATCTAAGCACTACAGCAAGCAATTAAGACATTAAGAGACATTAGAGCCTGATATTGCTAGATTTTAGGCATAAAAAAAGACGTTCTAAGACGTCTATATTTATGAGTTTGGAGGCGCCTCCCGGAGTCGAACCGAGGTCCACGGATTTGCAATCCGCTGCATAGCCACTCTGCCAAGGCGCCATTATTTTTTACTCACCATGATAATTTGATCATAGTGTTTGAATTAAAAAGCCCTAACATAACTGTTAGGGCTTAGTTATTTGGAGCGACACACGAGGCTCGAACTCGTGACCTCAACCTTGGCAAGGTTGCGCTCTACCAGCTGAGCTAGTGTCGCGTTGCTGTATTGCTACAGACTTTTTAATAGATGGTGCCCCGGGCCGGACTTGAACCGGCACAGCGCGAACGCCGAGGGATTTTAAATCCCTTGTGTCTACCAATTCCACCACCAGGGCACGCAATTCTTATTGCGATGCGCCTAACTGAAAAGTTAAGACACCATCTTGATATTGAACTCACATTCAATATCGCAAACTTCTACCATCGCTACGCAATGACATATTAATTTTTGGAGCGACACACGAGGCTCGAACTCGTGACCTCAACCTTGGCAAGGTTGCGCTCTACCAGCTGAGCTAGTGTCGCGTTCCGTTGTAACTCATCAAAGTAATTGGAGGCGCCTCCCGGAGTCGAACCGAGGTCCACGGATTTGCAATCCGCTGCATAGCCACTCTGCCAAGGCGCCTTACCTTGTAGATTCACTTTTCACAACCATTCAGACTGTGTGAAGTTCCTCTTGAGTACGGGGTGGCATTTTACGGATTCCGACAGGTACGTCAACACTATTTTTTAATTTTTAATTCGTTTGCCGACTTTATAAACAAAAACCGTTAATTTGGTCAAATTTCTAGCAAAAACGAGGTGTTAACAGCTTATAATATGAAAATTATATTGCTTTGCTTCCAACGTCTTTCTGGTTAAAAACAGGTTAAACACGAATTCTAGCGTTTTCCCTACCTCTTAGATCACCGTGTAATCCTAGTACTACACTTATTATCTGTATCCAAGCATATCGATTCAGCTCTGGTTATCAATATCTAACATGCTTTTTTAGCTATCACTCTTTAACACAAACATTCACACGGAAAACAGGTCATTTCCCCTAAAGCAGAAGATGACCAATTTGAGTTGCGAGTAAGCCTTTAGTGAGCAATAAATATCTACCTAAATACAGATAAGGTTTTTATTCGCCCATCAAGATATTTTTCAGGAATAATTTCTGGGGGATGTGCAAACCACACTTCTTTTATCCCTCCCGAGCGAGAAACGGACTTAATTCGTAGTTTTTTGATGTTATAATTTTCCATCAACTCGCAAGCTAATATATCAGGATCGAAATTTTCTGTATCACACATTCCAATATAGATATCTTTATTGATGATTTCCTTTGGATGCAAAACATAACAACCGAACACTTTATGATCGAATATAAACATTTCACACTTGTTGCCAAAATTACCGCCAATCTCAATTTTTTTAAACTTGGCCTTATAAATAGTGCCATTTTATTTTTATTGCCGGCTTTCCCTCATCCCAGTAATAGTAACCTGTGCCATCACCTGTTATTTCGATATTTTCCCATTTAGGTTCTTTTGATTCGACTATATCATCCTGAGATGTACACGCTGTCAATCCTATTAACATCGCTAACAATAGCATTACTCTCTCTAGCTTCATCCTTGTTTTTACTGCATTTTATCATATCACCCTTAATTTAAACGCAATGACACTACCGAAATCAAAACAATTTATCAACATTGAATTTACTTTACTTTTACATTTGTGACGAGGGACTTTTTAACTATTACAGTCGCGATAAACTCATTGCTTTTTATAAAACGGTAACTATTCCATCGACAATCCATATCAAAAGAATAAAAGTCAAAATTAAAAAAGGGGGGGCTGCGTAATTCACAGATCCCCCTAACTTATTAATCAAATATATGATTAGATATTTTATAATGAAGCTTAGTTTAACATTTAGTGCAATTTCAGGTTTGGTCTTAATACCCGGTTAATACGGCCAACTAGCATCATTAAGCCGGTTTTAAAGCAACCATGTAATGCCACCAAGTGCATCCGATATAATGAAATATAGACAACACGAGCAATACGCCCTTCTATCATCATCGAACCTTTAGTTAAGTTGCCCATTAAACTGCCTACCGTCGAAAAGCGGCTCAATGAGACTAATGAGCCATGATCTTTATACACGTAATCTTTAAGATCATGGTCGTTAATTTTAGCTACGATATTATTGTAAGCTCGACTGGCCATTTGATGGGCAGCTTGCGCGCGTGGCGGCACAAAAGATCCATCGGCTTGCTGACAAGAGGCTAAATCGCCAATGACAAACACATTTTCATCACGTGTGGCTTGCAGAGTAGACTTAACAACCAATTGATTAATGCGGTTTGTTTCAAGCCCTGCGATATCTTTCATAAAGTCAGGCGCTTTGATCCCTGCTGCCCACACCATTAACTGAGCAGGAATATGCTCACCATCTTTAGTGGTTAAACCATGTTGATCCGCTTGAGTGACCATAGTCTGAATGCGAACATTAACCCCTAGCTTCACCAGTTCGTTATGTGCTGCGCCCGATATACGCGTGGGTAATGCAGGTAAAATTCGCTCACCCGCTTCAACCAAATTAATGTTTAATTTACTAGAATCAAGGTCTTCAAAGCCGTAGGTATGTAATTCTTTAATGGCATTATGCAGTTCTGCTGAAAGTTCAACGCCGGTTGCGCCGCCCCCTACAATCGCAATATCAACTTTGCCTTCACCATGATGTGCATGCAATTTTAAAAACAAATTGTTCATTTCTTTACGGAAAAGATGCGCTTGTTCTGGGCTATCCAAGAAAATGCAGTGGTCACGTACACCTGGGGTATTAAAGTCGTTAGAGGTTGAACCAATCGCCAACACTAAAATATCGTATTCAATTTCTCGACTTGGAATTAATAATTCATCGTGTTCGTCACGAATTTCACTCAATGTGATTTTTTTACTATCACGATCGATAGCATTGAGGCTGCCCATTTGAAAATCGAAATGATGATTTTTTGCATGCGCACGGTAGCTTAATGCATCCACACCTTCATCTAACGAACCCGTGGCAACTTCATGCAATAATGGCTTCCAAAGGTGGCTGGTTTTACGGTCGACCAATGTAACTTCAGCACGACGTTTACGTCCTAATGTACGACCTAGCTTTGTCGCTAACTCTAAACCACCAGCGCCTCCACCAACAACTACAATCCGCGTCATTTGACACTCCTAAATGATAATAATAAAACAGGCTTGTTTGGCATTAATCGATTATCTCGGTAACCGACAAATGCCAATCCAATAAATTTGGGTCTTTCAATACTAAAAAGGAGTATTCCAGTCTACAGTCTTCATCTTGTTTCGCCATTTTGCTTTCGATAACAGCAGCAACATAACGATAAGTAAAGAACCTATAACTGAGAAAGAAAATGGGTCGTATTGATTGATATAGATCGTTATTTTATTAAGTTATCATAGTAAACATCAAAAATTTGATCTGGCTCATTATATCCACACAAAAATTAGGATCAATAAAAAAGGAGGAAATCGGTATGAATAATATGGCAGAAACAAAAAAAGAGCCAATGCCAGCTCTTTTTTTGTACGAAAACAGATGATTTTCTATTTTGCTTTGAAGTTTTTTATTTGTTGTAGGTGCTGTGAGATTTTTTTAAATTTATGCCCTTCTTTCTCATCCCATACGATAGTGTAATACGGAGAAAGCGCTTCATTGGTTAGATTACTATCACGAATATCATCGGTTTTAGACAAAATCACCAAACAGTTGTCTTTGTTTTTACTTCGGAATTCACTGATGCATTTAGTGGCAATATCAGTATATTCTTCAGGGCGATCTATTCGTCCTTGCATGTTATCTTCTGGTGACAAGTTGGGATTAAAAATCACTTGCTTAATATTGCATAAATAGCCAATGCGTTCCGACCAGTATCCACCTAAGCCTACACCACAGATCAATGGCGCATCATCCTTGCTTTCTTCAACCAATTTAGACACTTCTTTTAGTAAGTGCTGCATATCGTGTTTTGGATGTTGGGTGCTGTAATTTACAAATCGCACATCGCTATCAATAAATTGAAGTTGCAGTACTTTTTCGTGGTTTCCCGGGCTTGTACTGTCGAAGCCATGTAAATAAATTATCATTGAACCATCCTCAGTTCTTGAATGTGCACTTTCCTTTAATCACTTCAATCTACCATGATTATTAAGGTTTTAAACGGCTGATTGTGTATTTATTTTTCTATAAAGTAATAAAAAGTGATCTGTGTTGCTTGTTTGGTTTAAACGACAACCTAAAACTACTCGCCCAAACTCAATAACCATCTAATTCTAATTGATGATTCAATATTTTAATCGCATCTTTATCCGATTGTCTAGCATGAAGATTAAGTGCAAGTTGATGCCATAACATTGCCATAAAGCGTAAATACGGTATCCATTGATTGACTAAATTAAACCACTGCTTTTTATCGATATCTTGATGACTTGCATAGCTTTCAACACTTTTTAGTACATCAAACTGCCCCGCCAATACGCTTGTGGCTAAATCGACTATCGGGGTTGAAAGTGCAGCGTATTCCCAATCAATTACCACCACGCTCGAATCTGGCTGTTGGATCATATTATAGATCCCTAAATCAAAATGGCATAAACACTGTGGTGCGAACGCTAAGCTCCGCGCGTATAAAACATTCACTTTAGAAGAGAAATAGTCTAATCGTTGTCGCTGGAGTGATGTGCGCTGATGTGGCGGAAGTTGTTGCCAATAACCTTCAATACAGGCTTGATAATCAAATGTATTAATTGAGGCTAAATAAGATGTATCAGGGATTGAATAGAGATGTAGTTTGGCTAACGAGTGCATAACATGACGCTGCGATTCATCGTGGCTAGCGCAGTTTAGATTTTCACCCTCTACCCATTCAAGTAATAACCCTTGCTCGAGTAAACACTCCACTTTCGGAGAGAATGTGGCAGCTTGCAACGCGTGTAATATCTGGTATTCATCGGTACGGTTTAACGACAGTTGTGCGGTAGAGGCTGAGTAAGGTCGCCATACAAAGTGTTTGCCGCAATCGGTGGTTATTTTCCAGCATTGATTGGTTAAACCACCGGTCAGAGCTATCGCGCTCACCGGTGGTTTGGTCAGATGTTGCAGTAGCGCGCTTAAATTTGGCTCTTGTTTAAGCGCTTGTTGCCAACTATTCATAACCATGTCTATCGACAACTTCTGACATCTTTAAGCACTGACATTACATGCCAAAGAAGCTTTTAGACTCTTGCTTACGGATTTCGGTTTCATCCGCCCATTCAATCAGACCGGTTTTCAAGTCCATTAAACGCATGGTCATTTTGTAGTAAACATCTTTGTCGCTGCCGGCTTCTTTTACAATGCTAGACAGATTGCCGTACAGCATGTATTGCGCACCGACCATTTGACCGAACTTGATCGCGCTGCTTTGGTCTACAAGTTGATCATTATTTTGGAAGTTCAGTTGCTTACGCACGGTTTCCACTTTATCCATATCAACAAAACGGAATTTACCCGAGTTTAGCATTTTAGTACTGACCGAATCGGTAACAGATTCTGTATCAATATGCTCACTGGTTTTGTTTTTAATGTTATCGACAAACACAATCGGACGGCTGTCTTTGGTGATCGCGGCAACCGAGCCTGACGCTAACATGCTATCGACCATTTCATTGGCGATTTTTTGTAGATCGGTTGAACCGAAATCGACCGTAGTGGTTTCTGCTGCATTGGCATCACCATATTCTACTTTATTCGCACAACCGCCTAACACGACCGCTAGACTTAATAATACTATGGTACTTTTTTTCATTACAAACTTCCTTATTGATCTTGTGGGCGAATTTGAATACGAAACTCTTTCGCATTCGGGTTCACCGATACTTCAGATAAACTGATTGATTCTGAACCACGTAGGATAAACTGACGCCATGCACCTTGTTTGGCATTAACTTCAATTCCATCTTCATCATACCAGTAGAAGCGGTATTGAAGCTGTTGGTCACCTTTGTACTTGCTTTCAACTTGCACCACGCCGCGCGTATTGCCGTTCAAATTTTTGGTGCTAATATCTTTGATGCTTAAACGACTATCAAGCTCGCTATCACCATAAAGCACTTGTTGGCTGCTACTGTCTATTCTTAAACCCGAAGTATTATTACTTGAGCACCCTGCTAACGCTATGACAGCGAAACAGGCAATCATCCATTTTTTCATTCGATTTCTCCTAATTGCTTATGCCACATAGTAACTGAATTTCCCTGTCTTGAAACCCATACCAACATTCTCTGATTCGCTTTTACCGGTAATGTATAAGATTTTGCCCCTATAGTAACGGCGTGATCCCCTGCTGGTAAATTAATACTGCTGCTATACACTTTTCCTGGTAGCGTTTGCCAACTGCGGGTATCTGGTTGTTCGGTGGCGACATTCCAAATATTAACGATGATATTCGCAATGCCTGAATCATCATTTTTTGCCGCTTGATGACGCATTTGGTCTTTAACATATAAACGTAAACCTTGCTTTAATACCATGGCAGGGATCCGTTCCGATAGATCATTTTTTGCCATTACATTGGTATCAGCAAGTAAACTTGGTGTTAACGAATGTCCTTCTAATTGGATAGCATTAAAATGTTGGTTAGGAATGGATTTATAATATGGTAAGGTCACACTATAAATTTTCACTTGGTCACGGCTATTGAATAATGGCAGGTTTAAACGCCAGTTATCTCTTGCCGCTACGATCCCTTGCTCATCTAAAATAACCACTTGACCTTGGCCTTTCGGAATAGATTTCGGCTCGCCATATTGTTTGGTTAGCATACTTAGATCTTGGCGCATCCCTAATTGCTTCGCCACGCGCAGTGTTGCTTCAATAATTTGTTTATTTTCTGGGTAAACCGCCAGCGCTCGTTTGTAATCAATATACGCATCGTTTAACTGATCGCCAGCTTCATATAATGATGCCGATAAATAGAGTAAATAAGCATTTTGCACCGCTTGTAAGGTATTGCCGGCAGCGGGATATTTTGAAAGCACGCTACCCACATTTGGCTTTACACCGTTACTTGCCATATCAGCTTGAGCTTCTTTTAGTTCTTTTTCGCGGCGTTTTTGCGCTTTTTCCTGCACTTGATTGGCGCGACGCATTTCAACCAATGCCCCTGACAAATCATTTTGTTGTAAGTAGTTTAAGCCTAAATACAAATGCAAATAACCGAGCTCATAATCAGCCGGTTCGTAAGTGGTTAAATTATCATTAGTTGCTAACGAGCCGGCTTGATTGGCGCTTTCACTGACGGAAACCGTAGCACGTTGATCTAAGGTGTTGACCGCTTTATCACTAAGTTGTAAGGCAGAAAAACTATCGGGGTAGCGTTCAGCTAAGAACGTCACCCGCCCTTTCTCCATATTGCTCAAGATAGGGCCACCGACGTCAGACTCTTTTAACTCTTCCGCCGCCTCTTGATAGTCACCCACCATCACATTTTTGTAGGCATCGTGATTTTGCGCCGAATAATGACTAAACAAATTACCAGCAGATAAATTGGCACAGGCAGATAAAAACAAGGTTGCCACCAACACTAGCGCCATACGGCAATGTGACAGTGCGAAACCAAACCAATGTCTATTTACATTTAATTGTGATGTTTTTAATTTATTCATGTGCTTTTCGTTGCTAAACCAAAAATTAATTAACCAGCATCGGCCCTAACGGTTGACCACCAACTAAATGCATATGGATATGGTACACTTCTTGGCCACCATGAGCATTGCAGTTCACTATCAGGCGATAGCCATTTTCTGCAATCCCTTCTTGCTTAGCTAGCTTTTTAGCTACGGTAAATAAACGCCCCATTAAGGCTTCATCTTCCTCTTCCACATCATTGGTAGTTGGAATGATTTTATTCGGAATAATCAGGATGTGGCTTGGTGCACGCGGATTGATATCACGAAACGCCGTCACTAAATCATCTTGATATAAAATATCGGCAGGGATCTCTTTACGAATAATTTTACTAAATAAGGTTTCTTCCGCCATGTTGCTCTCCATGTGACCAGAACTGTATTGTCCACTCATAGTAATTAATACTTAAGTCTCAAGCTCAAAAAAATATCGATTGAACTTATTAGCTTAGCTTAATCATATACTATAACAATTTTGCGCTATTTTAACTTTTATAGATAAAATATCTGAGATAATTTCACTCTTAGGCTGAACCTCTGGGTATTTGTGCTGTCTATTTGGCTAACTCGATTGAAGAAATAGCAATAAGCACCATTAGCCTAACCGCTATCGGGTTAATTCATATTGAATACACTTGTAATTCAATGAGATCAGCCCCATATTGATTAAACGTAGTTATCTTTTTTTGTACCATTTTCCATAATTTCATTTTAGATGTACAGCAAAGATAATGACCCGTATTTTGATTAAAATGGCCAACTCGGCCCAGAAGGAAATGATATGGCGACTTGCATTGGTATTATAGACCAAGATCCTGTGAGACTAATTACTCCACTACTTGATAGCCGATCTGAATGCAGCCATATGATTTTTATTGGTGATCGTCGCCAATTTAAAATGTATGAAAGATTAGCTTTTGTTTTAAGCTATCGTGGATTAACCTCTGAATTTTTTGAAATCTCAAGTGTTGTTGATACTTCAGAAATCAAACGTCATGTTAAAAAACTTGCCGAGCAGCTTATTACACGTGAAAAGGTCATCAAGTTTAATGCCAGTTGTGGTTTAAGACACCGCCTACTCTCGGTTTATGAAGTTTTTCGCAGCTATAATTGGCCAATTTTTGTGGTCGAACCTTTTAGTGATAAACAGTGCTGGCTTTATCCTGATTCTCTTGAAGACCGACAAGTACAAGATCATATTCGCATCAGTGATTACCTGACTATTTTTGGCGCTCGCTGCGAATTTCCTGTCACCGAAATCCCCACCTCTTTAGATGCAAAGTTACACACTCTATGTAAACGCTGGGCCAATAATGCTTTAGAACTCGGCCCAGGTCTAGCCACCCTTAACTACCTCGCCACCACTTGTCGTAAGGAACAAAAACTCGATGTAGCCTTAACTGAAAAGCAGCAAGGTTATAAAGAACTCGATATGCTGTTGAGTGATTTAGTCGATATTCAATTAGCCACTTATGAAAACGGTACTCTCACCTTCCATAATGAAGATGCGCGTCGTTTTTCTAATGGTGAATGGCTAGAAAATTATGTGCACAATATTGTATGCGAAATCCAAGATGAGTTAACAACCATTCAAGACCACTCTTTAAACGTTCAAGTCTATCGTGAAATTGGTGATCGTGAGGTTCGTAATGAACTAGATGTTGCTACTGTGGTTAATAACAAGCTGCACATTATCGAATGTAAAACCAAAGGCATGCGTGATGATGGCGATGATACTCTGTATAAACTGGAATCATTACGTGATCTATTAGGTGGTTTACAAGCCCGCGCCATGCTCGTCAGTTTTCGTCCTATGCGACATAATGATATATCACGGGCACAAGATTTAGGTTTAGCTCTAATTGGCCCTGATGAGCTTAAAGATCTCAAAACTTACTTAACAAATTGGTTTAATGACGCAGGAGGCCAAGAAGAGTTATAACTAAAAAATACTCTTTTTTGGCAACCGTTTTGAACCATTCAAAATTTTAACTGAAAAAATGCCCTGACTTAACTCTATTTCTAGTTAAAGTCAGGGCATTTTTGTTTGCCTTAAACACTAAACAAAGATACTTACATCAACTTTGCAGCTGCACCGATCACAATTTGTAATGAGTTGTTCTCTGCCGCTTTGAGTTTTTCTTGATCTGGGATTTCCTCTTGACTGCGGTTTACAATCACTGCCGCCACACAACCTGCGCGTAAGCCTGAACTTGCACACATGGTAAATAAGGTCGCTGATTCCATTTCAAAATTTAATACACCCATTTTCTGCCACTCATCCATTGAGCCTTGCAAGCGAGAAAGCACACGACCAGAGAAAGTATCGTAACGCTCTTGTCCTGGGTAAAAAGTATCGCTTGATGCAGTAATGCCGGTGTGTACGACCGCGCCAGCTTCTTGTGCAGATTGCTTCATCGCAGTGGCAACATCAAAATCGGCAACCGCTGGAAATTCGATTGGAGCAAAATGCGAACTGGCACCATCAAGACGAACAGAGGCAGTAGTCACGATCATATCACCCACATTTAAGTGTGATTGGATCGCACCGGTTGTGCCAACACGTAAGAAAGTACGCACCCCAAGCTGGGCTAATTCTTCAACCGCAATAGACGTTGACGGACCACCGATACCGGTTGAACAGACCACAATTGGCTTACCATTTAATTTGGCACGAAAAACAGTATATTCACGGTGACTGGCTAAAAATACAGGCTCATCCATTAATTGTGCGATTTTCTCAACACGACCCGGATCGCCAGGAATGATGGCTAAGGTTGCGCCATTTAAGTCGCTTTGGTTAATGCCTAAATGAAATACGTTTGAAGAGTTCGATGCTGTCACGGATGACTCCTTACAAAAAATAGGTTGGTAAATACAACCGTTTTATTCAAAAAATTGCTTAGCCCTAATCTAGTCAATAACCGAGGACGATTGAGTGATCATGCTCACATCTATCAATGAGCGACATTAATGACATACATAGCTAATCGGTTGCCCTCTCATAATTGGCGCGCTGTGCATCACCACAAAATAGAACAAGCCGAATAATTATTTCGGCTTGTGTCTAAAGGCACTTATACAATCAGTGGCATTGTTGGAGCTTAAAGACTCGAAGCTTAAATCTATACTGGCTTTTTAAAGCAAGTATCATAATTATCACTGACCGCTTTTAACACTTCACGGCGTGAAATTATTCCCACTAGCTTTTTATTTTCCACTACTGGATACACTTTAGGTTTGCCAACTTCCATCATCTCGGCTAAGGCTAAAACGGACATTTCAGGGCTAATGGTCAGCGCTTCTCTATTCATGCAATCACCCACTGTATGAGTATCTTGGCAGTGGTAACTGACTTGCACTAAGCGATTGAGAAGATCTTGCTCTGATAAAAATCCGACGACTTCATGGTTATCGTTAATAACAGGCCCACCAATATTGATGGCATTTAATACTTTTTCCATCGCCGTTGACAGTGACATATCTTCGGTAAATGTCACTGCACGTGGACGCATATAATCTCGTACTTTTAAAGATGCCATAAGCACTCCTATCATTCATTATCTGTGATGGGCATTTTTGCTGCCCTAACTTAAGTGTCGTCTAATTTCTTGATTTTACTAAATGGATTTTAACTATTTTATCTATCGTCAAACTCAATCAATGATAATTTACGTTTTAAGCTTTAGGGTTGGTTTTTGTAAATTGATATAAATCTGGGCGACGATGCTTTAGGTTGGTCACGGAACCTTCACTGTGTAATAACTTCAATTTAGACAGATCCACATCGGCATAAATCATCATCTCGGTATTAGGATCGGCTTCGGCGATAATGGCATCATGGGGGAAATACACATCCGATGGTGAAAATACCGCCGATTGCGCATATTGAATGTCCACGTTGTCGACTCTAGGTAAATTACCAACGCTGCCACTTATCGCTACATAACATTCATTTTCGATCGCGCGCGCCTGGGCGCAAATTCTCACTCGCAAATAGCCATTTTTAGTATCGGTCCAAAATGGAACAAACAAGATTTGCACCCCTTGTTCGGCCAACATTCGGCCAAGCTCTGGGAATTCAACATCGTAACAAATCAAAATACCTACTTTTCCGGCATCGGTTTCCATCACTTTAACTTGATTGCCACCTTCGATTACCCAATCCCATTCTTCATGCGGGGTAATGTGGATCTTATATTGCTCTTCAATACTGCCATCACGATGCAACATATAAGCGACGTTATACATCTTGCCATCTTGTTGAACCGGCAAGCTGCCAGAAATAATATTGATATTATAGGTCACTGCGAGGTGCGAGAATCGTTGGATAATTTCGCCTGAATATTCACTCAAATAACGCATAGCCTCAACCGAGCGAAGATCTGGTGCCAGTCCCATTAATGGCGCACTGAAAAATTCTGGGAATAAGGCAAAATCGGACTGATAATTCGCTAACGAGGTAATAAAGAATTCTGCCTGATTCACCAAATCATCTAGCGACATCACATGACGCATTTGCCATTGTACCACCCCAATTCGGACAATACTTTTTTCATTTTGGTGGATTGATTCTAATTCTTCTTCATAAAAAATATTATCCCACTCAAGTAGCGTGCCATAACCTTGTGACTTTTCATCTTCTGGTAAGTAACCGCGCATCAAGCGTTTAACATCAAAATCATTGGAAAGTTGGAATGACAAAATTGGATCGTGCAGTTCTTGACGTTTCACTTTTTCAATATAATCGCTGACCTTCATTTGATCGGAATATTGTTGAAAGCCAGGAATTCGACCACCGGTTAAAATCGCTTTTAAGTTAGCGGCTCGGCATAATTCTTTTCGCGCTTCATATAAACGACGGCCTAAGCGCAACCCTCGATAATCTGGGTGCACAAATACATCCAAACCATAAATCGCATCGCCTTTAACATTATGTTGTGCAACATTTTTTAAATCGACGATATCGGTGTATTTATGTGGCAAAGAGAAACGCGAGTAATCGACTTTAATGGTTAACGCGGCGCCAATAATTTTGCCGTCATCTTCTAGGCAAATTTGGCCGTCAGGAAATTGGGTCACCAGTTCCATAATGGTGGACTCTGGCCAAGCGCCGCCCACATCTGGAAAAACCAAATCCATTAATGCCGCGAGCTCGTGATAATCTTCTGGGGTGACAATCCTAAGATTAAGTAACGGGGTATTATTTTCGTCCATTAGTATTCCTTCCTTGTATTCTTATTCCATTATGCAATCTAGATTAAAAATTTCCAGTGAGCAAACAAGGATTTATGAGAAATTCATTCTCTGTTTGCTTATTTAATCATCATTACCTCCACACTTATCAATTAGTGGTAGGTTTAGATTATTGATCTTGCTAAACTATCGGCGAATTTTTCTTCGACATGTTGCTATTATGAAACGCTTAATCTATTCGTTCTTTCCCGGTTCTCAACCCGATCGTATCACTACCTCTTTGCTCTTTAGTTGCTTCTTTGTTGGGATTGCAGGGGCTTTTACCGCGCCGGTAATGAGTTTATTCATCTCGGAAGAAGTTGGCGCTCGCCCATTATTGATCGGCATTTTCTTTATGGTGATGACCATTTCTGGCGTGCTAATCAGCCAAGTGATCGGTTGGTGGTCGGATCATGGTATTGATCGAAAACGCTTAATCTTAGTATGTAACATCATGGGCGCACTGGGTTTTATGATCTTTGCCTTCAACCGTAATTATTGGGTATTACTCGCCTGCTCGGCTATTTTTATTAGCACCACTTCTGCCTCTATTCCGCAAATCTTTGCTTTAGCACGAGAAATTCTAGATCGCAGCACCAAACCTTCCGAAAAATTCAGCACCGTACTGAGAGCCCAAATTTCCTTAGGCTGGGTGATTGGCCCACCGATCGCGTTCTTTATTGCCACTGGGTTTGGTTTTACTCAGCTGTTTTTATTAGCTGCATTTATGTTTGTTATTTTATGTATCGTGATCCACAAAACTTTTCCAACCATAGAGCCCACCCCTAAAAACCCAACAGAGATCGATGAATCGTTGTGGAAAGACAAAAATATTATGCTGCTCTCGATTGCATTCGTGTTTATGTATTGCTCGAATAATATGTATTTGATCAGTATGCCGCTGTACATCACGACCAATTTACACATGGACTCGGCCGTGGCGGGTTGGATGATGGGAACCGCCGCATTTATTGAAATTCCAATCATGTTGTTATGTGGCAGCTATGCGGCACGGTTTGGCAAAAAACCTATGATGATGGTCTCGATTGTCGCCGGTGCTTTGTTTTATGTTGGCATCATAGTCAACACCAGCTTAAGCGGTTTTATCGCGTTGCAAATTCTGAATGGGGTATTTATTGGCGTAACGGCGGCGCTTGGGATCTCTTTTTTCCAAGATCTTAAACCCAAGAAAATGGGGCAAGTTACCACTCTTTACTCTAATGCGATTAAAACCGGCGGAATATTAGGCGGCGCATTTGCTGGCAGCATAGCTGAGTACTTTGGTTTTCATGCGGTGTTTTTTGTTTCGGCAGCCATGACTCTTGTCGCCCTGTTAGCGATGTGGACGGTAAAAGAAGCAAAAGCCTAGCAGTAAAAAGCCATAAAAAAACCACAGTCAACGCTTATTCTTAAGCGCTAGACTGTGGTTATACTATTATTTTTATTGAAGGATGATAAGTCTAATATCAGCTCACTCTTACCTGATTTATGGGCTAATTGTTTCGCTTCATACATCTTTCTATCCGCACGATGCACTAAGTTTTCAATATCAAAACCATTCTCAGGTGAAATTTCGGCCCCACCGACACTTAATGTGATATCGAGTGGCTTGATTTTATCGAATTCAGCAAATAAGCGATCGCAATAAAAGGTCAAGTTTTCAACTTTGGTATTAGGTAATAAAATACAGAATTCATCACCGCCGTTACGCGCTGCAGTTTCTGCTTTGCGAACCGTTGATTCAATAGCTTTCGCCACTGCAACTAATACCTCATCACCGACTTTATGCCCATGGGTATCATTCACTTGTTTAAATTTATTAATATCAATAAATAGTAGTGAAAAATAACCTTCGCTACGTTGTGCTATCGCGGCATCTTTTTCAAGTTGTTCATAAAACGCGCGTTGATTATATAAATTGGTCAATGGATCTCGCATCGATAATTCAGTCAATTGACGAGTACGTAGCGCAACTTGGTCTTCTAAGCTTGCAGCATATTTTTCAAGTTGGGTATTGACGATTTCAACTTCATTTTGCAATGCCGCAATGTAAGTCTCAAACACAAATTGATTATCAAAATACAATAATTTACGTACCGCTCGTTTAAGCGCGAGCGAATCGATATCATACTCTCCTGCATTATCATCGATCATATCTTCAATTAATAATTGCAGCTGATTAATACCCGACAAATACAACTTCGGACTTAGGCCAATGCGGTGATGAATTTTACCAATGCGTAATCGCTTATCGACGTATTCAGATTGATAGTCTCCACTAAACAGATCCAATACATATTGGCTCATACTATTATGCAAATTACTTAACGTTTCTCTATCGCCAATAATTAAGGAGATTTCAGGAATTGAAGTTTGCAATATATAGAATTCATTAACCAGTGCTGGCACTAATGGTTCTACCCAAGAACGTGATGATTTAAGTAAATCACTATCTTGTTCTGTAAATCCCATAAAATACTTACGACGTTCAATTTCATGTTCGCCAATTCTTAATTGTTCAGACAATGTTTGATGTACTTGAGCCATAGTTTCGCTTCTCTTTAAACTTTGTATCTATTCTGGTCTAATCGATCTGGACACCTTGATTGTGGATAATACGATAATCAATCGAGGTGAATATGAATACAAAACGTCAATATCGAACTTATACGAAAGAATTTAAAGAAGAGGCAATCGGCCT
>NZ_JAAUWS010000018.1:0-51605 GCF_014694465.1 Vibrio sp. S11_S32
ACAGAATACCCTTGTTCGGTAATAAGGCCGATTGCCTCTTCTTTAAATTCTTTCGTATAAGTTCGATATTGACGTTTTGTATTCATATTCACCTCGATTGATTATCGTATTATCCACAATCAAGGTGCCCAGATCGATTAGACCAGAATACGCCTTAACGGATTAGGCAGATAAGGCGTTATGAATTCAATTTTTGAGGCGATTAACAACCGGGTCCGCAGTCTAGGCAATGTTTAATTGTGTCTGGGCCTAAATGCAGTTTGGCATTTAAATCTCGTAGCGCGGTTCGTACTCCCTCTTCGATCACTGGGTGATAAAACGGCATATCTAACATTTCTGAGATGGTCATCTTATTTTGATGTGCCCACGCCAATAAATGCGCTAAGTGTTCCGCATTTGGCCCAATCATCTCAGCGCCTAAAAAGCGTCCGGTGCCTTGTTCGCCATAAACATGCAATACACCTTTATTACGCAACATTACTCGCGAGCGACCCTGGCCCTCAAACGATACTTCACCGCGGCTAAAGCAGCCACAATTGCCTAAACGAGCTTCTAGCGCTTTATAGCTTTCACCGACCATCGCAATTTGTGGATCGGAAAACACCGCTGAAATGGTGGAGCGACGCAGACCTGCACGAATATGAGGGAAGCGTCCAGCATTATTGCCGGCAATTCGAGCTTGGTCGGCAGCTTCATGCAATAACGGTAGTTGGTTACTGGCGTCACCGGCGATAAAAATGGACTCGACCGAGGTTTGCAGCGTGTAAAAGTCGGCACTTGGCACGCCACGCTGATCAAGCTCTAAGTCGGTATTATCAATATCAAGCTTATCAACATTGGGGCGACGACCCGTTGCAGCTAACAGATAATCGGTAACGAAAGTTTCTAACTCGCCATCATGGTTGATAAACTTAATTTCAACTTTATCGCCATCTTCTGTTTCGATCCGTTTGATGCTTTCGGTTTTCACATCGGCATCAAGGTAAAACTCATCTTGGAAGGTTTTATACGCATAGGCCATTACATCAGGATCGGTGAGAGGGCCAACTTGTCCGCCAAGACCAAACATCTTCACTTTCACGCCAAGGCGATGCAAAGCTTGACCTAATTCAAGGCCGATAACTCCAGGGCCAAATACAGCCACCGATTGAGGTAAATCGTCCCACTCAAATACATCATCATTGATGATCAGTTTGTCGCCCAGTTCATTCCAAGCGCCAGGGTAAGCAGGGCGAGATCCAGTAGCGATCACAATGCGCTTAGCGGTAATTTGAGTATGGTCATCCACTTGTAAGGTGTGGTTATTCATAAACTTAGCCAAGCCGGCCAGTTTATGCTCGCTAGGGATCTCATCAACCCCTTCCAATACAAAGCCGACAAAGCGATCACGCTCACTTTTGATACGCGCCATAACTTGTTTGCCATTAATGATGGTTTCGCCTTGCGGGTGGACACCAAAGGCATGAGCTTTTTCAATATGATGCGCACTTTCTGCTGCTGCAATAAGTAATTTAGATGGCATGCAACCGACACGCGCACAGGTTGTACCATAAGGACCACCTTCAATCATAACAAGGCTATCGGTATACTCTTTGGCGGCGCGATAGGCCCCTAATCCTGCTGTACCACCACCAATGATGGCGACATCGACTGATATTTTTTTCATAATAGAATTCTCACCACAAGTCAAAAAAGCGGAGGTCAAAGCTGACCTCCAAAACGAGTATTTTAATGATGCGCTCTTAGGGGCGGTTGATCTTTCGTGATTAAATTTTGTTCGAGATAAAAGCCTTTTAATCGAGGCAAGTCGATTGAAGCCTAGTTATTCTAAGTAAATGAGACTTAACGAAGAGTAAAAGGCTTTTAGCCGAACCCTTCGGGCTGCGTTTGTTGGTCTTTTCTACTTCGTCATCGGCTTTTCGTGTAGCCAGCTACACCACAAAGCCTCTTCCTTGTATAAAAACCCAACAATTCGCAGCAAAAACAACCACGAAAGATCAACAGACCCTAGTATTAACCTAAGTAGGTTTCTAGTTCTTCACTACCACCAATATGTTTCCCACCGATGAAGATTTGAGGAACGGTGCTACGACCACTCACGGCGCGCAGGCTGACGGTTGTTGCGTCTTTACCTAATACCACTTCTTCATATTGCAGCCCTTTGTCGATTAGGTTCTGTTTTGCTTTGGCGCAGAATGGGCAACCCGGCTTGGTGAATACCGTGATGGACTCTTGCAGTTTTTGCTCTGGCGCGATGTATTTCAACATGGTGTCAGCATCAGAAACTTCAAACGGGTCACCTGGTTTGTTTGGCTCAATAAACATTTTTTCTACCACACCATTTTTAACTAACATGCTGTAGCGCCATGAACGCTTACCAAAACCAATGTCATTCTTGTCGACCAATAAACCCATACCATCGGTAAAATCGCCATTGCCGTCTGGAATAAACGTAATGTTTTCGGCTTCTTGATCGGCCTTCCAAGCGTTCATAACAAAAGTATCGTTAACCGAAACACAGACGACTGAATCGACACCGTGCTGTTGGAATACTGGGAATAACTCGTTATAGCGAGGCAAGTGGCTTGATGAACATGTTGGGGTAAATGCCCCTGGAAGGCTAAATACAATCACGGTTTTATCTTTAAATAACGCTTCTGTAGTGACATTAACCCAGCTATCACCCTGACGAGTTGGGAAAGTAACGTTTGGAATGGTTTGGCCTTCTTTTGATGTAAACATAAATAACTGTCCTTTAAATAAATTATGTTGAGAGAGTAAGACGGATGTTAGTACAACATCGTGACACTACAATGTCTGTGAGTGTGGCCTTATTCTCTATAGTGTAATCAGTTTAATTGCTACGTTTTGTTTCGATGGAGTGATTATGCTAAAAAACCGTTGATAGCTCTAATCGTTTAATGTTATCGTTTTGATAGTTTTTATCTATTATTTTATCATTGAGGAGTGGCGGCGTGAATATTCGAGACTTTGAATACTTGGTGGCATTGGCACAGCATCAACATTTTCGTAAAGCCGCAGAGGCGTGCTTTGTCAGTCAACCGACCTTAAGTGGCCAAATTCGTAAATTAGAAGATGAACTAGGAACCTCGTTACTTGAGCGCAGCAGTCGCCGGGTGTTGTTTACCGATTCTGGTTTGCAGTTAGTGGCCCAAGCTCAGCGTATTTTAGATGAGGTCAAAACCTTTAGGGATATGGCAAGCTTGCAAGGTAAAGAGATGAGTGGCCCATTGCATATCGGTTTTATTCCCACCGTCGGCCCTTATTTATTACCTAAAATCATTTTGCCGCTTAAACAAGCGTTTCCTGATTTGGAGTTATTTTTGCATGAAGCTCAAACTAATCAATTAGTTCGTCAATTAGAAGAAGGGCGTTTAGATTGTTTGATCTTGGCATCGGTGGCAGAGACCGCGCCCTTTATTGAATTGGATTTACTGGAAGAGCCGTTAAGTTTAGCGGTGCCGGAAGCGCATGAATGGGCGCAGTTACCCCAGATTGATTTACAGCAATTGAATGGTAGAACGGTGTTGTCATTAGGCGAAGGGCATTGCTTAAGAGATCAAGCGCTTGGTTTTTGTTTTGCTGCAGGGGCGCGTGATGATGAGCGCTTTAAAGCCACCAGTTTAGAAACGTTGCGTAATATGGTGGCCGCAGGTGGCGGGATCACCTTGTTACCTCAATTAGCGCTGCCAGCAGAAAAAATCAAAGATGGGGTGTGTTATTTGCCGGCTATCAATCCCACCCCTTCACGCAAGCTAGTATTGGCTTATCGTCCCGGCTCACCATTGAAACAACGTTTTCAGCAACTCGCCCGTTTTATTGCGCAGACAGTGAAATAAATGTAATTAAATCGTCACTCCATACGCGAGTAGAACGAGCAGATAGGGAGTCTCGCTTTTAAGAGCGACTGCAATAAAAAATGGCCACCGGATCGCTCTGGTGGCCATTATTGCTTATGTACACAATCGTTGATTAGAACAAGCTATCGCCGTCTTCATCTTCATTGTACAAATTATTCGTTGCGGCATCGGGTACATACTCTGTTGGTTGAGTGCCAACTTTAAAGTATTCCCACATCGAAGAATCATCATTCTTACGAGTCAACAAACCACTGTCACGGTCAATACGAACGCGAATAATACCAGCTGGTAATTGCAGATCTTTTTCTGGTACATCTTTCAATGCCACCTTCATAAAGTCTACCCACGCAGGTTGGGCGGTCGTACCACCCGATTCACCACCGGTATATTGCTCTTTACGAGTAAAGTTCGGGTTTACGCTTGTGTAACCTAATGGACGGTTAGCCTGATCAAAACCAACCCAAGTAGTGGCAACAATGCCAGGGCCATATCCGTTATACCAAGTATCGACTGAATCGTTGGTAGTACCGGTTTTCCCACCGATATCACGACGTTTTAGCGCTTGTCCACGCCAGCCCGTACCATTCCAACCGGTCTTATTACTCCATAAACCGCCACCCCAAATATTGCTGTACATCATTTGACGTACTAGGAATGCGGTTTGTGGTGAGATTATTTTCTCAGCGTAATTTGGTACTTCGGTCGTGCCCTTATTATCAACCACAATCGGTTCGTGTGAGCAGTTGTAGGTGCAAACACGAGTCGGATTAGCACGGAACACTAAGCTGCCGTAAGGATCGTTAACATGATCAATATAGAACGGCTTCACATAGTAACCACCATTGGCAAAGGCAGAAACACCTTGCGCCATCTTGATTGGGGTTAAGCTACCTGCGCCTAGTGCGACGGTTTCTGAATGTGGCAGTTTTTCTGGATCAAAACCAAAACGAGGTAAGTAATCCAGCACATAATCTAAACCGACACGACGCAGGGTGCGCACTGCCATCACGTTTTTAGATTGAGCTAGACCACGACGCAGCATGGTTGGGCCTAAGTAAGTTGGTGGCGAGTTTTTCGGTCTCCACGCAGTGCCTTGTCCTTCATCCCACTGGTTAATAGGCGCATCATTGATTAGTGTGGCTAAAGTTAACCCTTTATCAATTGCAGACGAATAGATAAATGGTTTAATACTTGAACCCACTTGACGCTCGGCCATGGTGGCACGGTCAAATTTACTATGAGTAAAGTTAAAGCCACCCACAAGAGACAACACGGCGCCATCTTCAGGGTTGAGTGCTACAAACGCGGTATTCACAATTGGCACTTGGCTAAGCTGCCACGTCATTGGTGCTTGTGCATCTTTAGCGTCAGTATTCGTTGCTGTATCACTGGTTGCATCTGTATCAACGATTTCAGTATTCTCATCGGCATCGTTAGCAGATACAGAATGTAATATTCCAAATGGACGCACCCAAATTGCTTGACCCGTAACTAAAATATCGGAAGCACGACGTGGTGGTGGACCTTGATACTTATCATTATAGTACTTACGAGCCCATTTTAAGCCGTCCCAAGCGATGGTTTGTGCACCAAAGTGTTTGATATAAACCGTCGCTGTTTTGCTATTTATGCTGGTGACAATCGCAGGGCGAACCAAACCAAAAGTCGGTTGCTTATTTAGGTATTCATCCATTTTATCTTGCGATAATGCAGGTTGACCTTTTTTCCACAATTCAGCAATCGGACCGCGATAACCATGACGTTCATCGTAGCGGAATAAGTTGCCAATCGCCGCTTCATTAGCCGCTTCTTGTAGGTTTGATTTTACTGTGGTGTAGATCTTCATACCCGATGAATAAGCATCTTCACCGTAGTTTTTTAGTGCCCAAGAACGTGCTAATTCCGCCACGTATGGAGCATTAACTTGTATCTCTGCACCATGGTATTTACCATCAATCGGTTCGGCATTAGCTGCATCGTATTCGGCTTTGGTGATGTATTTCTCTTCTAGCATCCGCAATAAAACCACATGACGACGAGTGGTCGCACGGTCAATCGAGTAAATCGGATTCATGGTCGATGGCGCTTTAGGTAAACCCGCAATAATCGCCATTTCACCAAGAGTTAAATCTTTTGGCTCTTTACCAAAATAGGTCAGTGACGCCGCACCGACACCATAAGAGCGGTAACCTAAATAAATTTTATTTAAGTACAACTCTAAAATTTCTTTCTTATTTAATACTTGCTCAATATGAATCGCGATAAAGATCTCTTTGATCTTTCGCATGATCTTTTTGTCATTGGATAAGAAGAAATTACGAGCAAGCTGTTGAGTAATGGTACTGGCACCTTGTTTGGCATGACCAGAAATGGCCACCACAAATGCAGCGCGAGTAATACCAATTGGATCAATACCATAGTGAGAATAAAAGCGACTATCCTCAGTGGCAATAAAGGCTTCCTGCATTTTGACAGGAATATCATCGATTTTAAGTGGTATGCGTCGCTTTTCGCCAAACTGAGCAATCAATTTGTCGTCTTGGCTAAACACTTGCATTGGGGTTTGTAGCTGAACATCTTTCAATGTCGCGACGTCTGGGAGTTGTGGTTTTAGGTAAAAATAGAACCCAAAAATCGTTGTCACTCCAAGAATAATGCAAATTAATGAAAATATAAGCAATGGCTTTATGAACTTCACCGGATATTCCCTGATTGTATGAGGATGTGTCGATATAAACACCTGTACAGTAGGCGATATATTAGCATAACGACAAATAAATTCGTTCTTAACTTTTTTATTTAACCTTTTTTAAGAGTACGAATACTCAAGCTGGAGCCTAGTTAAATGGGTAAATCTTTTGTTACAGGCATTGATATTGGTCACCACAGCATTAAAGCAGTAGTACTAAAATCGGCCGGAGAACAGTTCGAACTGGTGAGTTATAAAGAAATTCCAGTTTCGGAAGGCATTTTTGCAGAAAACCATACCTTTAGTCATCAGGGCATTGTTAAAAAATTAAAAGAGTTGAAGAAACAATTGCCGCTGATGTCGCGTCAGGTTGCTTTAGCGCTGCCAGATAATGCCGTTATCAGTAAGTTATTGCATATTGACGGCGATCTTGAAGATCGCGAAAAAGAATTCGCCATTTACCAAGTGTTCGGCCAGCAATCGCCATTTCCAATCGAAGATCTTAGCTTAGATTACGTCAAAGTAGAGCAAGACAGCTTAAAGCGTGGCACCACCGCCACCTATCAAGTGTACGCCACGCGTAAAGAAGTGGTCGAAAGTCGAGTGGAGGTGATTAAAAAATCAGGCTTTAAACCAGTGGTTATCGATCTGCAAGCGCATAGCTTATTGCGAGTGTGGCAATTAGCGGCGCAACAACAGGAGGATAAGCAAGCGTGGATGATGGTCGATATTGGTCAATCTCAAACCTCGATCTGCATTATTCCGAAAGGCCGCCCGGCTTATTACAAAGACCTACCTTATGGCATGAGCAATATGCCAGAGGCGACGCAAAAACTTGATCTTAATGTGGTGGAGTTTGAACACGGCGAAAGCGTGATTGATTTAGGCAAGGCGAAAGACAGCGGGATTGATCACCATGAAGATGAATTTATTGCTGAGCTGGCCGACCGCCTGACGCGACAAATGAGTTTATATGGTTCAGTTAATCAGCAGACAAAAATTGAAGGATTGTGGTTGACGGGGGGCGGCGCGTGTATTTCGGGGATCACCGAAGCGTTAACCCAACAATTACAAATCCCGGTTGAAGTCCTAAACCCATTTCAATTACTCGAAAGCAAAAAGAATAAAAAAGTTTCCAACTTAGCACCATGCACTTTTAGTGTGGCGGCCGGATTAGCCATACGCGGCCTGCAATGGCAAAGGAGGATTCATGTTGCATGATATTAACCTCTTGCCATGGCGAGAAGAGAAGCGTGAAGAATATAAGCAACGTTTTTACGGCATGGTGGTATTGGGAGTGTTACTCGCGCTCGCACTGCAATGGTTTGGTAGCTTGTATATCGATCACTTAAAGACGCAGCAACAAACCCGTAATCAGCAGTTGCAAACTTACGTTAAAGAACTGGACAAACAACTGGTCAGTTTAAAAGCAATTGAAGCCAAGCATAGATCTATTTTAACTCGTCTGCGCTTGGTGGAGTCACTGCAAAATGAGCGTAATAAAACCACCGATTTTATGAACCTGATGCCAGAACTTGTTCCTGAAGGGGTCTACATCGATAAGATGAAAATGAATGGTCGAGAGGTTGAAATTGCTGGTATCAGTGATAGTACCGCACGCTTAGCCACCATGCTCGATAGTTTTGAAAGCTCAGCTTGGTTAAGTGATGTTGAAATGCACTCTATTATCTCTGGTAAGGTTCTGTTTGGTAAAAAATTTCAAACCTTTAAAGTCTCGTTTCGTTTTGAATCCAAACAGCCAGAAACCGCGCAAGCTAAAACGAAAGGAGCGAAATAATGATCGACTTTCGTGATTTAGATTTTGAAGAAATGCCTGAGTGGCCAGTACTGCCACAGGTGATTGTGATTGGCGTGTTGGTTCTGATTTTGCAAGTTGTTGGTGCTTGGTTTTATTTATCTCCTCAGCATGATGAGTTAGATCAAATTCGCCAACAAGAAGTTACGCTCAAAAGCTCTATTCGGATTAAAGCGGCAAAAGTGGCTGCATTGCCTCAATTGCAAGCGCAGTTAGATGAATTGAATACACGTTATGAATTCTTATTGAAGCAGTTACCAGTACAAAAAGAATTGGCGAGCATGTTGTCATCTGTGAATGATTTAGGACTTAAAAATGACTTGTCTTTTACGCGTGTGGATTGGGGGGAAAAACAAGTACAGGAGTTTTTATATCGGCTGCCACTCAATATTGAATTAACCGGTGCTTACGACAATATTGGTCAATTTTCTGAGGCGATAGCCAAATTGCCCCGCATCATTAGTTTGCATGATGTGGAATGGAACCGTGTTAGTCAGGAGAGTGGCACCTTGCACTTTAGGGTTCGAGCTTACACCTATCAATTTAAACCGGAGGAGACTAAAAAATGAGACCTTATTGGATCTTAATGGCTCCGGCTTTGCTGGTGGGGTGCGGACAAGAAAACGATTCGATTCATGCTTTTATTTCGCAAGTTGAAAATCAATCTCGCAAAGAAATGGCACAATTGGCTCCAGAGAAACCTTATGTTGCAACGGTTTATCATGCAACGGAACAGCGTTCACCTTTTTTATTGCCTAAAGTTGCGCTGGTCGCCAATCAACCGAGAACCAAGCAAGATTGTTGGCAACCTGGCTTTAGAAGTAAGAGCGGAGCGTTAGAAAAATTCCCATTAGATAAGTTGCGTTTGCGTGGCGTGATGGGGCGTGAAAATAACATTTCAGGTTTGGTTCAGACCCCAACAGGTAATGTGCTTAAAATACAAAAAGGTGAGTACATGGGCTTAAACAACGGTCAAGTATCGGAAGTCAGCTCGCAATATATTGTGGTCAAAGAAACCCTACCGGATGGTTTGGGCTGCTGGCAGCAACGTAGTGTCAAATTAGCCCTGAAATAAACAATCAGAGTATTAACTATTTATTGAGTAGGAAACTATGCATAAAGGAATAACGCATACAGGATTAACGTGCACCGGATTGAATAAAGCGTTCTCATCGCTATTGAATAGCTTAAGAATCTGTTTGTTGCCGGTTTGTTTGATATTAGTCGCTCAAGTCGCCTCTGCTGCGCCAGCCTCAAGCATTGCGGCCAATGCCAATAAACCGTTGGTCAAAGATAATGGATTGAAAAATACATTCTTAGGCTTGGATTTTCGGTTAAACCAGCAAAAAGAAGCAGTGATAGTGGTTAAATTATCCTCGTCAGTGTCAGCGGTGGATATTAAGAAGAACAAAGAAGGTTTAGAAATTGAGTTAATCCATACAGAGGTTAAAGATGATGATCTTTATGTGATTGATGTAAAAGATTTCTCTACCGCAGTAAGCACGGTGGAAGTGTTCCGCGATAATGATAACACTCGTTTGCAAGCTCATATCCGTGGCGAGTTTACTTATGATTACCGGTTGAAGGGGAAGCAGCTTGAAATTACCGTCACCGAAGTCGCCCCAGAAGCGGCTAAAAAAATCAAAGACAGTAAAGGCTCGCTCGGGGCGGATAACAAGTTAATCTCAATCAACTTCCAAGACATTCCAGTGCGTAATGTCTTGCAGTTGATTGCCGATTACAACAAATTTAACTTGGTAGTTTCTGATTCAGTGACGGGTAATTTAACCTTACGTCTGGATGGCGTTCCTTGGCAGCAAGTGTTAGATATTATCTTGCAAGTCAAAGGGCTAGATAAACGAGTGGAAGGGAATGTGGTATTAATTGCGCCCAAAGCTGAAATGGATGAGCAACAAAAGAAGCGTTTAGAGCAAGCGCGTTTACAAGATGAACTGGGTGATTTAGCGTCCGAGCTTATACAAATCAATTTTGCTAAAGCCTCAGATATTGCTGACATGATTGGCGGTGAAGGTGAAGTGAGTATGCTATCAAGCCGTGGAAATATTACGGTTGATGAGCGCACGAACTCATTATTAATTCGTGATTTACCCTCTAATATCGAAATTATCAAAGGCATTGTTGAGTCTTTAGATATTCCGGTTAAACAAGTGCAGATCGAAGCGCGCATTGTGACGATCAATGAAGGTAATATCGAAGACTTAGGGGTTCGTTGGGGCGTCGCGAGTACCAATGGTAACTTTTCGACTGGTGGCAGTATAGAAAGTACTACGGGGCAAGCTGGTATCGCCGATGGCCGAAACGGGATCAATTTTATTCCAGGTCAAGGTGATTCAACGACAGGCATCGACGACTTCTTGAACGTTAACTTAGCAGCGACAAGTGGTAATGCTTCAAGTATTGCATTCCAAGTAGCTAAATTGGGCTCCGATACATTACTGGATTTAGAATTATCAGCGTTACAAAGTGAGAATAAAGCGGAAATAATTTCAAGCCCACGTTTGATCACCACCAATAAACAACCTGCTTATATTGAGCAAGGCACTGAAATTCCTTATTTAGAGGCTTCTTCTAGTGGTGCGACATCGGTTAGCTTTAAGAAAGCAGTACTGAGCTTAATGGTAACGCCACAAATCACACCCGATAACCGTTTGGTGCTTGATTTAAGTGTGACTCAAGATAGGCCAGGAGCGGTAGTGAAAACCGGTGATGGTGAAGCGGTGGCGATTGATACTCAGCGTATCGGTACTCAGGTACTGGTTAACAATGGCGAAACTGTGGTACTCGGTGGTATTTATCAACACTCGGTACAAAAAAGTGTCGATAAAGTGCCACTACTGGGCGATATTCCTTATTTAGGCGCGTTGTTCCGTCGTAGCTATGAAAACTACGGTAAGAGCGAGTTGTTGATATTTGTTACCCCAAAAGTGATCTTGCAGTAATGACATTATCACTAATATACCCGTGGTACTTGAATCTGCAGCTTTGTTAGCTACGCGCACTTACCCAATCACTTAGACGATAAGTGATTGGGGATTCGTTTACTTGCCGCCTCGCTGTAACCTCAAATACTTAGGGTGCAACCTGTGTATATTGGTGATTTTTTATCGGGATTTCGCAGTAAGATGTGAAATAAATAAAATTAAAGTTGCATTAGTGGCACCATACTTAGATAATTTCAGGTCTGATCACGAATTATCTGTGAGGAATTTGGTGCCACAATGATGTCCAGTCTGGCTTCCCGCCTAGTTTTAGGGGATGTAGACCTGCGATATCGGATGGCAATGTCCATTATATTAACGTTGAATTAATGCTAAACATGGCCGAAAAACGCAATATTTTTCTTGTTGGCCCTATGGGTGCCGGCAAAAGTACAATTGGTAGACATCTAGCGGAGCAACTCCATATGGAGTTCCTAGATTCTGACACTGTTATTGAACAACGCACTGGTGCGGATATCAGCTGGGTGTTTGATGTTGAGGGTGAAGCAGGTTTTCGCGTGCGCGAAGAGTCTGTACTCGACGATCTTACTCAAGAGCAAGGTATCGTACTTGCAACTGGTGGTGGTTCAGTAATTAGTAAAGATAATCGTAATCGTTTATCTGCGCGTGGTGTTGTCATTTATCTTGAAACCACAATCGAAAAGCAATTAGCACGCACTAACCGTGATAAAAAGCGTCCGTTATTACAAACGGAACAACCACGAGAAGTATTAGAAGAATTGGCTCAAGGTCGCAATCCTCTTTATGAAGAAATTGCTGATTATACCATTCGAACTGATGATCAAAGTGCCAAAGTGGTTGCGAATCAAATCGTGAAAATGCTAGAAGAGAGCTAATCTTTTCTCTAAGGAGACCCTACCATGGAACGGCTCAATGTAGAGCTCGGTGAGCGCAGCTATCCTATTTCGATTGGCGCTGGATTATTAAGCGATCCAGCGCTTTTCTCTTACTTAAAGCCTAATCAAAAAGTTGTTGTGATCAGTAATGTCACCGTCGCGCCTTTGTACGCAGATCGTTTAATCACGACACTGCGTTCCTTAGATTGCGATGTTGCTTTGTTGAGTCTACCAGACGGCGAGCAATACAAAACTCTCGATACCTTCGATACTATTATGAGCTTTTTGCTACAAGGCAATTACAGCCGTGATGTGCTCTTGGTGGCTTTAGGTGGTGGTGTCATTGGTGATTTAGTGGGTTTTGCTGCGGCAAGCTATCAGCGTGGTGTGGATTTTATTCAAGTTCCCACCACATTATTGTCTCAAGTGGATTCATCAGTAGGGGGCAAAACCGCTGTTAATCATCCGCTGGGTAAGAATATGATTGGTGCTTTTTATCAGCCTAAATCGGTGATTATCGATATTGAATGCCTGACTACGTTACCTGCCAGAGAGTTTGCCGCTGGAATGGCAGAAGTAATCAAGTACGGCATTATTATTGATGGCGACTTTTTCAGTTGGTTAGAAGCCAATAGTGAGCGATTAAATCAACTCGACCATGCGGCATTAACTTATGCGATAGCTCGTTGTTGCCAAATTAAAGCCGATGTTGTTAAAGCAGATGAAAAAGAGAACGGTGTGCGCGCGTTGTTAAATCTTGGTCATACCTATGGGCACGCAATTGAAGCGCAAATGGGGTACGGTAATTGGTTGCATGGTGAGGCGGTCTCAGCTGGCACTATGATGGCAGCCAAAACCTCACTGTTACGGGGCTTACTTAATCAAAAGCAAGTTGAACGAATTGAAGCCTTGTTACTCAAAGTAGCGCTACCGATTCATACTCCCAGCAGTATGAATTTTGATGATTTTATGCAACATATGATGCGAGACAAAAAAGTACTTGCGGGACAATTAAGGTTGATTTTACCTATCGCGATTGGTCAAGCAGAAGTCCTAGCGGACACTCCTCCCGAGATGATTGCACAAGCTATTGAGTTATGTCGTATTAGTGGCTGATCTGATATTCAATCTAGTCATGATGTTCGCTTTAAAATTGAATGAATGTTGAGCTGTATTAGTGAGTGAGAAAACCATGAGTCATGATGTAAAGTTAGGATCCCAAACACAGTTATTTGAAGCATTACAGTTATTTACTCAGTTTAACTCTAATCTTATTAGTGTTGAAGGGGATACTGGTTCGGGTAAATCTTGGTTAGCTCAACATTTTTTAAATAGTGATAAAGAAATTCAAACCCTCTCTTTTTTACTGTGTTTGCCTTCACAAACTACCAAGCAGCAACGTTGCATCTTAATGGGGCAATTACTGGCAGATAGTTTGTGCGGTACTGATGAAACCCTGACGCAAAGTCTAGAGCATTACCGAAAAGATCAAGAATGCAATACCACTTTGATTGTCGATGATGCCGATTTATTGTGCCAAGGCCTGTTGAGTGAGTTGTGTGAATTAATCGTAACGGCACAAAACAATCCTTTATGGCAGGTTAATGTCATTTTATTTAGCAAGCCTGGTGCACTTGATCAGAAGTTGTCAGTTGTTGCGCAGTTACCGGATATTAAATCAATCATTATTCCACCATTTAATGATGAAGATACTCAAACTTTTCTTGAACAGTTGGTTGTACCACATGCCAAAAAAGACAAACAACGTATTCGCATTTATCAAATCGCAGAAAAAATTGACCACACCCCAGGTAAATTATTAGCTTTAGCTGAACCTTATATTCATAACTCACATTGGATGCGCCGATTTTTATTGGTTTTAATTGCGTTATTGATTGCGATGGGCGGGTGGTCATGGTGGACCAGTTATCAATCTCGTATTGATGATCAAAAAAATGATGCGATGCTTATTTCTCAGCCTCAAATAAAACCCGAACAATCTTTAACTGATAGTGAGCCGGCCTCAAGTGCACAAGCCACTTTACCTAATACTCAGCCTGTAAAATTAGAAGATGATGCTAAAAATTTGCCACCAGAGGTGATGGAAAAAACCGTCAGTGTGGGAGAACAATCGGCTGATAATCAAAAACGTGTTGTGGTATCGGCCAAAGTAGTTGATGCATTAGTCGATGGTGATAACTCTGTCGGTAACAAGTCGACGGTGGAGAATACATCGGCGGTAGTCGCAAATAATGCCGTGGCCACGTCAGGTGATAAATCTTCAGCCACTGCAATCACAAGCTTAGTTTTGAATACGGATGAATTACTTAATATCTCTGAAGATCGCTATACGTTACAACTGGCCGCGGTAACCTCTAAGCAAGAAGCACTTGGTTTTATTAATCAATTTTCGCTGCAGCATAAAGTACGAGTCTACCGTACCATTCGCAACCAAAAGCAATGGTTTGTTGTGACTTACCAAGACTTTGCCACCATTCAAAAAACGAGCGAAGCGGCACAAGATTTACCGATTAACTTGCAAAAAGAATTACCTTGGCCAAAATCAATGGCGCAAGTGCAACAAGAAATCCTACGGGCGAAGTAATCGCTATATAGGCTATACGATGCAGTTACTTGGGTATAAATATAGTAAGGCAGGGGCTAAATGTGGTACATTCCTCTGCCCATCGAAACATACGGTGGATTGAAGGTATTAATAGTCGTCGGTGAGTAGTTAACGTCATGAAGAAGCAACGAGCTTTCCTCAAATGGGCAGGTGGTAAATACGGTTTAGTCGATGATATTCAACGTCATCTACCTGAAGGTAGGAAGTTAGTTGAACCTTTCGTTGGTGCTGGCTCTGTCTTTTTGAATACCGATTATGATCAATATTTGCTGGCAGATATTAATCCTGATCTGATCAATTTTTATAATCTTCTTAAACAAAAACCAGACTTCTTTATCGAGGAAGCGCTGCGTTTTTTCACCCCTGAACATAATAACAAAGACGTCTATTTAGGTATCCGTGCTGACTTTAATGCCAGCGATGATATTGTCTTTCGTTCTTTAGCGTTTTTATATATGAATCGTTTTGGTTTTAATGGCTTATGTCGTTATAACAAAAAGGGTGGCTTTAATGTGCCATTTGGTTCGTATAAAAAGCCGTATTTTCCAGAAAAAGAATTACTTAACTTTGCTGAAAAAGCCAAAAAAGCCACGTTTGTGTGTGAAGGTTATCCGCAGACGTTTGCTCGTGCACGTAAAGGTTGCGTGGTGTATTGCGATCCGCCTTATGCCCCATTAGCACAAGCCAGTAATTTCACTTCTTACGCCGGCAATGGCTTTTCGCTTGATGATCAAGCTCAGTTAGCCAGCATTGCCGAACAGGCCGCCACCCAGCGTGATATTCCGGTGCTTATTTCAAATCACGATACCGCGTTAACTCGTCGCTTATATAAAGGCGCGAGTTTAAATGTCGTTCGCGTTAAACGTACGATCAGCAGTAATGGTGCTGGCCGTAATAAAGTGGACGAACTGTTGGCTTTGTTTGAAGCGGGTTCTAAAGCAGAAAAGCCTGAGTAGAATAATGCGTGACGAATAAAGCGAGATTCCCTATCTGCCCGTGCTACTTGCGTATGGAATGACAGCGTTTTTTCAAAACCTCGCAGCGTCCTCGTCTTCTATAACTCATCTTTACGCTTTGACATAAATATCTCGATCACCCAACCAGCGTTCAATAATCGCTTTGGTATTATCTGGATAGTGATCATAAAGATGGCGAGCAATACGCTGAACTTCGGGGATTAAGTACTGATCTCGCATCAAATCGGCAATTTTAAAATCAGTCACGCCCGTTTGCTTGGTGCCAAGTACTTCACCTGGGCCGCGGATCTCAAGATCCTTTTGCGCGATCACAAAGCCATCGTTACTTTCACGCAAGACTCCTAAACGCTTTTGCGCCGTTTTCGATAATGGGGCGTGATAAAGCAATACACAATGGCTAGCAACTTGACCTCGACCGACGCGTCCCCGTAATTGGTGCAACTGTGCCAAGCCTAGACGTTCAGGGTTTTCGATGATCATCAAACTGGCATTTGGTACATCCACCCCAACTTCAATCACGGTAGTGGCGACTAATAAATGCAATTCGCCTTGTTTGAACTGCTGCATTATTTTCTGTTTTTCTGCCGGTTTCATGCGGCCATGCACTAAGCCAATATTAAGCTCGGGCAATTGACGTTGCAGATCCTCGGCAGTATCGGCGGCGGCTTGCGCTTCTAATACTTCAGACTCATCAATTAAGGTACACACCCAATAGGCTTGCTTACCAGCTTGTCCATTCACATCAGGACTACAAGCTTGTCGTACTCGTTCAACAATATCTTGGCGACGAGTATCGGCGATCGCAACAGTTTGAATCGGAGTACGGCCAGGTGGCAGTTCATCAATAATTGAGGTTTCGAGATCGGCATAAGCGGTCATGGCGAGGGTACGCGGAATAGGCGTGGCGGTCATAATCAACTGATGCGGGTAACTGGCGTGTTCGCTATTCTCACGTTGCTTCTTGCCTTTTTCTCGTAACTCTAACCGTTGGTGTACCCCAAAGCGATGTTGTTCATCAATGATCACCAAAGCTAAATGATCGAACTCAACTTGATCTTGAAACAGGGCGTGTGTACCGACCACCATTTTTGCCTCGCCCGATCTAATTGCATCGAGTTGGGCTTGCTTGGCCTTACCTTTTACTTTACCGGCTAGCCAGCCGACTTTAATACCTAGAGGTTCAAGCCACTGGGCAAAGTTGATCGCATGTTGCTCGGCCAGTAATTCGGTCGGCGCCATTAATGCGACTTGATAACCTTGTTCGAGCGCATGGGTGGCGGCTAATACTGCCACTAAGGTTTTACCTGAACCCACATCGCCTTGCACTAAACGCATCATAGGGTGAGGTTTGGCTAAATCACGCTCAATATCTTGTACCACTCGAGCTTGGGCATTGGTGGGAGTAAAAGGTAAAGCTTGAAGTAATTGTTGTTTTAATTGGCCAGCACAAGCAAGTGGCAAAGCAGGATCTTGCTGACCTTGGTTACGAATGTCGATCATTGAAAGGTTTTGCGCCAACAACTCTTCCATAATTAAGCGGTGTTGGGCGGGCAGTTTGCCTTGTTCGAATTGCTGCATATCCAAACTAGGGGGGGGGCGATGTACCGTATGCAGCGCTTGATTTAAGCTAATTTGGTTATCGTATAATCCGGCGGGTAATAACTCACTGACCGTTGCACTATCGAGCAATTCTAATGCTTGGTCGGTGAGATTTTTGAGTGTGGTTTGGCGCAACCCCTCGGTGGTAGGGTAAATAGGTGTTAAGGTTTGTTCCAACTCTGGCCCATCCGCGCCGCTAATAAAATGATAATCGGGATGCATGATCTCAAGCCCCATACCACCACGCTTGATTTCACCATAAGCATAAAGCAAGCGACCTTCGCTAAAACTGTTTTTCATACCGGCGTTAAAATTGAAAAAGCGTAAAGTCACGGTGCCATGGCCATCACTGATCTTAACCGTCAGCATCTTGCGTCGACCAAAGTGGGTATCACAATGCATCACTTTGCCTTGCACGGCGGCAAATAGCCCAGCATGTAATTGCGGCATCGGATAAATTCGAGTGCGATCTTCATAGCGCAAAGGCAGATGAAACAATAAATCCTGAATCGAATTCAAACCTATTTTACTCAGCTTTTCAGCGGCTTTCGCGCCAACACCAGCAAGAGAAGTTAAAGGCACCGCCGAAAGAAGTTGAGTTTGCATTACTTATACCGAATCCCTTTATTTTTACCATCCGGCATACTTTTAAAGCGTTTATGCACCCACATCCATTGATCGCCACCACGTAGAATTAAGTCTTCGACCACTTTATTCATCACTCGTGCTGCCCCTTCTGGATCGCGACGAGGGAATTTATGGCTAATATCTTGCTCAATCCTAAAGTCATAACGGCCACCAGTTCTAAAGCATGATACGGGCAATACTGCACATTTACTGGCATCGACTAAAACACCGGTTCCCATGGTGGTACAGGCTTCATCAATGGCAAATAAGGGGACAAAGACGGAGTTTTTTTGGCCGTAATCATGATCGGGTAAATAAAACAGTTTTTTGCCTTTTCGTAAAACTTTGAGCATACCCTTTAGATCTTTACGATCGACCATAATATTGCCGAAATGAGTACGGCCCCAATGCTGAATAAAGTCATAAGCTGGGTTACTGTGCGGGCGGTAAACACCATAGCCTGGCGAGAATAAGGCGCAGCAGCGTGCAGTTAATTCAACATTTAAGGCGTGCACACCACAAATTAAGGTGCCGCGTCCTTGGTCTTCAAAGGTGGTTAAACGATCAACATGGTGATAACTGACAATGCGCTTTAAACGCCAGTCAGGCCAAAACCAAGCAATAGCACTTTCGAACAGCGCAAAGCCGGTATTTTTAAAGTTCTCTTTCACAATAAAGTCGCGCCGAGTACCGCTAATATCAGGAAAGCATAACTCTAGGTTGCGACGAGCAATATGCACTCGTTTTTTGGCTACGAACATGGCGAGAAAACCAAGTCCGCGACCAGTCCAAAATAATAAGCGATAAGGAAGAATATTAACTAACACCGCCAAAATACCAAAGCCTAGCCAGACACCCCAATATTTAGGGTGCAGCAAAGAGAATGAAAACTTCGGTGGGATGAAGTTCACTAAGGACTCAGGTTTATCTGATGGTTGTTTTTCTGCCATTCTTTTTTCTCTATTCTATTTGTGCTTTTAACAAGGCCCAATATTGGTCAAAATTTTCTGTCGGCTGATATTTGAAATCAGAACGAACAAAGCGATTCAAACTGCCTTCCACTTGACCAAGCAATTGCGCGGCTAAAATGGACTCATCAACTGGAAAGCTTTTTCCTTCACGCAGTTGACGCTCGCGTAATATTTGGCGTAATTGAGCTTCAATTCGGTCGTATAATTGATTGATACGACCACGCAGGCGCTCATTTTCAAACATTAATGCATGACCAGACATAATGCGTGATAAACCGGGGTTACGCTCGGCAAAGGCTAACAATAATTGTAGAACTAAACGAATACGTTTTAAGGTATCTTTTTCTTCATCCAGAATACGATTAATCCGCGACAATAATGAATCTTCAATAAACTCGATTAAACCTTCAAACATTCTGGCTTTGCTGGGAAAGTGGCGATACAACGCCGCCTCCGAAACGCCGACTTGTTTGGCTAGCTTAGCGGTAGTAATGCGAGCTGCGCCATCGGTGGATTCCAGCATTTGCGCTAAGGCTTGTAAGATCTCTTCGCGGCGATTGTGTTTTCTAGAGCCTGCCATGGGGCGACTTCCTTTGTTTATGTGTTGAGGCAATGTTGAAAATTGTTTTTTCTGGTTTTTCTAGCTTTTACCCGAGTGACCAAATCCGCCTTCACCGCGTTCGCTGCTATCAAAACTATCGACCAGATTAAACTCCACTTGAACCACAGGCACGAACACTAGCTGAGCAATGCGATCGCCCGGTTCGATAGTGAAAGCTTCTTGTCCACGGTTCCATACCGAAATCATTAGCGGGCCTTGGTAGTCAGAATCAATCAAACCGACTAAATTGCCAAGCACAATGCCATGCTTATGGCCTAAACCTGAACGCGGTAAAATAGTGGCCGCTAAACTTGGATCGCCAATATGAATTGAGAGGCCGGTTGCCACTAGGTGAGTTTGACCCGGTGCGACGATTAACGCCTCATCTAAACAGGCGCGCAGATCTAAACCAGCCGAGCCTTCGGTGGCATAAGTTGGCAGGGGAAATTGGGTGCCAATGCGGCTATCAAGGATTTTTAAATCAATCTTATTCATCATTCTATGGCTCACTAATATGGTTTACTAAATATGGCTAATGGGTTATACCCGCTTTACTTACAGCTACAAGGTCAATGGCTTTGGGTATAGTTTACAATGTAGCTTAATGCTTATATTGCTCGGCGATCAAACCAAGTAATTGTTGTGCTAGTTGCTGCTTATTGGCAATGGCGAGGGCTTGATCGCCTTCAGGCCAATACACATGCAGCGCATTATCATCACTATTAAAGCCTAAACCTTGCACCGACACATCGTTGGCGCAAATCATATCGAGATTCTTTTTGTCGAGCTTGCCACGCGCATAACGTTCGACATCTTGGGTTTCGGCGGCAAAACCAATCGTAAATGGGCGATCTTGCGTTAACGCAGCAACCGAGGCGACGATATCGGGATTTTTCACCATAGTAATGGTCATTTGATCGCTGTCATCGGTTTTCTTGATTTTCTGGTCTGCCACTTGGCTCGGGCGATAATCGGCCACCGCAGCGCAACTAATAAAGATTTGATGAGTGGGTGCATGCTGCATTGCCGCTTGGTGCATCGACTGAGCACTATCAACATCGATCCGTTCAACATTCTTCGGAGTTGCTAATGACACTGGGCCACTAATTAATGTTACTTGAGCGCCCATTTGAGCTGCGGTATCGGCAATCGCAAATCCCATTTTTCCAGAGCTGTGATTGGATATATAACGTACCGGATCAATCGCTTCACGGGTTGGCCCTGCGGTAATGGCGATGCGAATACCTGCCAATGGTTTCGGGCCAAAGAATTGTTCACACAAAGCGACCAACTGCATCGGCTCTAACATGCGGCCATAACCGACATCGCCACAGGCTTGTTGTCCTGCGGCGGGGCCCCACATCATCATGCCGCGTTGGCTTAATGCTTGGATATTATCTTGAGTGGCAACATTGGCATGCATTTGTTGGTTCATTGCTGGCGCCACGGCGATAGGGGCGTTTGAGGCAAGTACCAAGGTTGAGAGTAAATCATTGCCCATACCGGCGCGTAAACGGGCAATTAAATCCGCCGTCGCTGGCGCCAGTAATACCAGATCGGCCCATTTAGCTAATTCTATATGTCCCATAGAAGCTTCAGCAGCAGGATCTAATAAACTTAATGAGACCGGCTTACCCGACACCGCTTGCATGGTGAGAGGAGTAATGAATTCTTTAGCTGCGGGGGTCATCACCACTTGTACTTGCGCGCCACGTTCGATCAAACGGCGAGTTAAATCGGCGCATTTATACGCGGCAATACCCCCGCTGATCCCAAGTAGGATTTTCTTTCCTGCAAGAGTTTGTGCGATGGCGCTTGAGGTCGTTGGGCTGGTGATGTTGAGTTGTGACATATCCATTCTCATCAATGAAATCAGGCTCAACTTTACCATAGCTTGGCTTAAAACGTACTGCCAAACATGGAAAATTAGCCAACAAATTTATAAAAAAACCTGTTACAGGCTGCTTTGCTGGGTATGCGGTCACTCTCACTTTTGATGTAAGCGATGTTGCTTAACGTCAGATCTAAGATTAAGACGATAAAGCGAAGATTAAAGCAATAATGTGACTGTTTGAATTTGAATCTCGCTTACTTGACTGCTTTTATTTGATTACTTCCTTATCTATAGACGCTTGTTATGTCCTTAAAACAATTACCACCAGAATCTCGTCCGCGTGAAAAACTGTTAGCCCGTGGTGCGTTGGCATTATCCGATGCAGAATTACTGGCGATTTTTTTGCGTACCGGTTTACAGGGAATGAATGCGATAGAACTGGCCGATCATCTATTAAAACAATTCGGCTCATTGCGCGCGCTGTTGTCGGCTAGCCAAACACAATTTTGCGATTATAAAGGCTTAGGTCCAGCCAAATTCGCACAATTGCAGGCGGTGGTCGAAATGACTAAACGATATCTAGCCGAAACCATGAAAAAAGGCGATGCGCTAACCAGTCCTGAAAATACCAAGCAATATTTAAGTAGCATGTTGCGCGATCGTCATCGAGAGGCTTTTTATGTACTCTTTTTGGATAACCAACACCGAGTAGTGGAAGATGAGATTTTGTTTGAAGGTACAATTGATGCCGCGTCGGTCTACCCACGCGAAGTCGTGAAGCGCGCGATGCAACATAATGCTGCGGCGTTAATACTGGCGCATAACCATCCTTCTGGTATTGCCGAGCCGAGTGACGCCGATCGCCGAATCACTCGCCGCTTGGTGGACGCCCTTGCATTGGTGGATATTCGGATTTTAGACCATTTTGTTGTTGGTGATGGCGAGGTGGTGTCGTTTGCTGAAAGAGGGTGGATCTAGAGTCTGAAGTGGTCTCTTTGTTCAGATTAGGAATCGAATTAAAATTAGCGTTTCTTTTCCCTTGCGAGAGCTCGAAAATCTGCTACAATCCCGCCACTAATTTTTAGAACCTGATTCAGCTCTTTGTTCTTAATTAATAAGCATCAAAACTGCACTGCTCAAAAAAAGATCGCGTTTTTCCTGAAAAGGATCGGTACAGGTCTTGAGCAATGCACGTCAAGTTAGTATAATGCGCGACCTTTGATAGCCTTGGTATGGTTTTTTCCATAGCGGTTTTTGCCCCAAGGTGATATCGAGCTGAAACGATTTGGAGAAGACATTCATGTCCCGAGTATGCCAAGTAACTGGTAAGCGTCCAGTAACGGGTAACAACCGTTCACACGCACGAAATGCTACCAAGCGTCGTTTTCTGCCGAACCTACAAACTCACCGTTTCTGGGTAGAAGGCGAAAAACGCTTTGTTAAACTACGTCTAACTGCTAAAGGCATGCGTATTATTGATAAGAAAGGCATCGAAGCTGTTCTTGTTGATATCCGTGCTCGTGGCGAGAACGTATAAGAGGAATTGAACAATGGCTAAAGGCATTCGTGAGAAAATCCGTCTAGTATCATCTGCTGGAACTGGTCACTTCTACACAACTGATAAAAACAAACGTAACATGCCAGGCAAATTTGAGATCAAGAAATTTGATCCAGTCGTTCGCCAACACGTTATGTACAAAGAAGCTAAAATCAAGTAATTGATTTAAACTCTTGAAAATATTAAAACCCAGACTATTTCGGTAGGCTGGGTTTTTTGTGTTTAAATTAAAAGCCCCACAATTTAGCAAACGATTGCTTTTTTGTATGCGATTCCTATAATAGCCACAAAATTACTGACATTTAAGTCAAGTAAGACGGGTATATATCGTACTGTTAAGGATGAACATGACTACGCCAAACACACCGCGCCCAACTGAGCTTGTGTATCAACTCAATGAGCGGCCACCGTTACCACAAACTATTTTTGCCGCAATGCAGCACCTGTTGGCCATGTTTGTCGCCGTAATTACACCATCCCTTATTATTTGCCAATCTTTAGGTGTACCGAGTGAACAAACTAATACCATCATTAGTATGTCTTTGTTTGCTTCCGGGATTTGTTCTTTTATTCAAATAAGAACCATAGGTCCGATTGGCTCGGGTTTGCTCTCGATCCAAGGCACCAGTTTTAACTTTCTCGGTCCGATTATTGGCGCGGGCTTGTCATTAAAAGCGGGTGGCGCGTCAATTGATACTATGATGGCGGCTATCTTTGGCACTATTTTGGTCGCGTCGAGCGCAGAAATCTTTTTATCTCGCATTTTGCAGTATGCGCAAAAAATCATTACCCCATTGGTGTCAGGGATCGTAGTGACCTTAATTGGTCTTACGCTGATCCAAATTGGTTTGGTCTCGATTGGTGGTGGCTATGAAGCGATGGCAGATAACACGTTCGGTAGTCTAGATAATCTCGCGTTAGCCGGTGTGGTGTTGGGCTTGATTGTGTTACTTAACCGTTCAAAAAATCCCTATTTACGAGTTGCATCGATAGTGATCGCGATGTTTGTTGGCTGCATTGTGGCGTACTTTATGGGAATGTTAGATCTCTCTATTCCGACCGAACATAAATTGATCGCTTTGCCGATCCCGATGCAATTTGGCTTAGGCTTTGATTGGTCTTTGTTTATTCCATTGGTGTTGATCTTCTTGATCACCGCACTAGAGGCGATTGGTGATATTACCGCTACTTCAGAAGTGTCGGGTGAACCGGTTGAGGGGCCAGTGTATCTCAAGCGTATTAAAGGGGGTGTATTAGCGGATGGTTTAAATTCGGCTATTGCGGCTTTGTTTAATAGCTTTCCCAATTCAACCTTTAGCCAAAATAACGGCATAATCATGTTAACTGGCGTGGCAAGTCGCTATGTGGGGTACTTTATTGCAGCGATGTTGATTTTATTAGGTCTGTTTCCTGGAGTGGCAAACTTTGTTCAGTTGATCCCTGAGCCGGTGTTAGGCGGTGCAACCATTGTGATGTTTGGCACCATTGCTGCCGCTGGAGTGCGGATCATTTCTCGGGTCGATCTTGATCGTCGCGCGATTTTAATCATGGCGTTATCATTTTCAATGGGACTTGGGATCGCGCAAAAGCCTGAGATCTTGCAATTTATGCCTGACTTTATAAAAAGCATCTTCTCCTCTGGCGTGGCTGCGGGTGGTATCACCGCGATATTACTGAGTATTATTTTGCCGCGCAGTGATGAGCAGGCTTAATCAGGTAATTAACTTAAACGCTTTAAAATATTAAAACCCAGACTATTTTCGGTAGGCTGGGTTTTTTATGCGATATAAAAACGGTCATCCCGAGGAGCCGAAGGCGACATTAGGGATCTCATGCCGCGCGTTGAGACTCAAATAATGATTGGTAAAGAGTAAAGCGAGATTCCCTATCTGCTCGCTCTACTCGCGTATGGAATGACGAATATTTAGTGTGATATCAACATTATAAAAACACTGACACCTCAGAAGAGATAAAGGAAAGTCCGCGATCTTGCTTTCAATTTTTCTCTTTTCTTATCCGCGTTTTTTCTTATACACTGGAATGCTGATCTGAACTTTTAACCCACCTTCACTACGGTTAGTGACTAAAATTAATCCTTGGTGCTGGCTAACAATCCGTTTAATGATCGCAAGCCCCAGACCTGCTCCTTCACTACTGCCACGCGCCGCATCACCACGGGTAAACGGTTCAAATAACGAATCAAGCTGCTGCTTATCAATCCCAGGGCCATTATCTTCAACACACACCCAAACTAATTTATTGTCGGCGGTGATCCCAGTCGACACCTTGATCCAGCCATTACCATAGCGAATCGCATTGACGATCAAATTCGACACCACACGTTTTAGCGCAATTGCTTCTCCTAAAGCATGGCGCAAATCATCACCAGTGGTTAATTCAAAATCCACCCCGTGCTTATCACGCTCAGCATTGACTACCTCGGTAACAATTTGATTAATATCGACATCGTTATGATTGGCTAATTCGGCCGGTTTTAAATAGTCCATAAATTGACTAATAATGTCATTACACTCTTCGGTATCTTTGATCATGCTCTCGGCTAAATAATCGTCTTGCGGCGACATCATTTCGGTCGCTAGACGAATTCGAGTCAGCGGTGTGCGCAGATCGTGACTAATGCCCGACATTAACAAGGCGCGATCCTCTTCTAATGCTTTAATGCCTCTCGACATTTGATTAAAGGCTTTGGTTACCGCTAAAATTTCTGATGCGCCGCGCTCTGGTAGTGGGGCTGGAATATCGCCATGGCCAACCGTGATAGCGGCTTTTTCTAGCGCTACTAATGGCCTATTTTGCAATCGCATAAAGAACCACATACCGGCAATAAGCAGTAAGGCGATCAATAAACTATTACGAAATAAGGGTGCAAAGTCTTTCTCTTGTAGCTCGGTTAATGGAATACGAACCAGTTTATTAGGAAGCGCGTCTATTTTAAGCCACAACACATAGTTTTTTCCGCCTAAAACCAATCTAGCTTCGGTTGGGGAATCAACTTGTTTGGTCATGTCCTCGCTGAGGAAATCAATCGGAGCGGCATGCTTAAATTCGTTCGCTTCAATTGAATTATCTGCATAAATTGACACTCCCAATTCGGAGAGCAATTCTCGGCGTAATGGATGATTACGATCGTCGCTTTGCTGAATTTTATTTTCATCGAGCATAAGTTTTACTTCGTGCGATAAAATTCGATTGAACTGCTTTAAGCTTGGCAGCAAGGCGTAATTAAACATGATCAGGTAAGAAAGCACTTGGCTGGCGATCAATAAGAACACCAAGAAGAAAACGGTTTGAGTACGAGAGCTGCGTAAGCGAAGCATGAGAAATATTCCGAAAAATTGGGCAATGTTGTACGAGTATCTTGAAAAATATCATGCTGTTATGACGTTGAGTGAAAGGTGGCGCTGAAATTGAACGAGGTGGCTACAACGTCGAAACATTACCGAGATAAAAGGAATGTGGCTCGATATTTAATTATATCGAGCCACGAAAAAAGCATATTAGACTAGCGGCTATACCTTTTTACCATCAGGAACGAAGACATAGCCTAATCCCCAGACAGTTTGAATATAACGAGGGTGACTTGGATCTTCTTCAAGCATACGACGCAAACGTGAGATTTGAACATCAATCGAACGTTCCATTGCGGAATATTCACGACCGCGTGCCATATTCATCAGCTTATCTCGCGACATTGGGGTACGAGAGTGAGTCACCAAAATCTTAAGTACCGCAAACTCACCAGAGGTCAGTGGCATTGGCTCTTCTGCGCGAAACATTTCACGCGTCCCTAGGTTTAAAGTGAATTCACCAAAAGTGACAATTTCTTCATCTGAGCTTGGCGCGCCTGGGGCTTCAACCGATTGACGACGTAGAACCGCGCGTAAACGAGCCAGTAATTCGCGTGGGTTAAATGGTTTTGGTAGGTAATCATCGGCGCCCACTTCTAGCCCAACAATACGATCAATCTCATCGCCTTTAGCGGTTAACATCACAATCGGCAGTTGGTTGTTGTCATGGCGCAGGCGACGACAAATAGAAAGACCATCCTCGCCTGGTAGCATTAAATCGAGCACCATCAAGTGGAAGTTTTCGCGAGTTAACAAGCGATCCATTTGCTCGGCATTGGCCACACTACGTACTTGAAAACCTTGCTCGGTTAGGTAGCGCTCTAATAATGAACGTAAACGTGCGTCGTCATCGACCACTAAAATCTTATAGTTCTCTTGCATCTTATTTTCTCGCATTATTGAAGGCTTTCCGAAACATCTTGTCATCATGACAAAACATGAGCAAAGAATAAAATAGAATCGAAATTTTAATATAAAGCAAATGTAACGGATATTCTTTGATTTTATCTATTTTATTCATTGTTAACCTCAAAATATCGAGTTTTTGACTCAACTAACGAGGATGGGGGTCATGCAGATATAAACTTAAGTTTGTATTTTATGTGATATAGGTCATGATTGCACGATGTTCATTTGCTATTGTGTATCATTATTAACCTATTTTGTTACCTCTGTTAAGCGATTCGTTATTAATGAATCGAAAATTGATCTCATAAGGACCTATCAATGAAAAAGTTAATGTTAACTGCAGTTTTGACCAGTGTATTTGCCGTGACGGGTGCTCATGCTGATACTACACCTGTTATGTTTTCTAGTATTAAACACTTTAATGCTCCGGCTAAAAATGAAGTTAAAGGCGTTCGAGTGAGTGCGCTTCATGGTCAAGTTGACAAAGTTACGGGTTTGGATGTTTCTATTCTTGGTATGTCGCAAACCAAGGATACGGTTGGAGTAAATATTGGCTTATTCTTTGGTGGTAACCGAGTCACAAACAGCATGACTGGTGCATCATTTGGTTTATTTAACATTCATGATGGTGACGATTTAGGAGCAAACTTAAGCCTTGTTAACATTACTAATAATGTGAGAGGCGCTAACGTTTCTTTTGTTAACTATTCTGAAGGCAACACGATGGTGGATGTCGGCGCGGCGAGTATTTCTGATGCTTCAACGGTTCAAGTTGGCATTTTTAATATGACGAAGAAAATTGAAGGGGTGCAAATTGGCTTGATCAACTGCGCTGAAAACGGTTTCTTCCCATGCTTCCCTATCGTGAACTTTGCCAAATAATCGTGATTAAAGGCAATTAAAAACGGAAAAGACTGAAAGGGATCCTTAAAGTAATATGAGGATCTCTTGTCTTTTGGGGTTTTAGTGCTCTATTGTTGGTAACGAATAGCGTTAACACACCACTCTTTTTCACCTTCTGGGGTTTTTACCACCACTTCGTCATCGACTTCTTTTTTGAGTAACGCACGCGCCATCGGCGAATCAATTGAAATATAGTTTTTCGCATCGCCATAGATCTCTTCTGGCCCGACGATTTTAAATTGCTTGATTTCTCCCACTTCATTTTCGATCTCTACCCAAGCGCCAAAGAACACTTTTCCTTCTTGTTGTGGGGAGTAATCGACCACGGTCACTTCAGGTAGAAACTTGCGTAAAAACCGTACTCGACGATCGATTTGGCGCAATAAACGCTTGTTGTATTGATAATCGGCATTCTCACTACGGTCGCCTAAACTGGCCGCCCAAGTCACTATTTTAGTCACTTCAGGACGCTGCTTATGCCACAAATGGTCGTGTTCAGCTTTTAGTTTATCGTAACCCTCACGGGTGATCAGTTTGGTTTTCACTCACGTATCCAACTGGCTTTATAGTTAAGGGCCAAGCGAAGCCACCAAAGCAACCGCTTAACCTATAGGGAGTTTGAAATTATCGTTTTTTAACCGGATAAGCAATGCTGGGTTATAAAATCCGTCATGATTGAGTGAATTTGTGCAACCACAGGGATTAATCACTTGCCCCCACCAACATTAGCTTGCAGAATCAGTAGCAATGCCCATGCCCATAAAAAGTAAAACTAATTCCAAAGAAGAGAGACCATGAGCCAATCGAATCAAATTTGTAAAATTATCGCCCAAGAGTTGAATGTTCGACTAGAACAAGTGACCGCAACGGTGACTTTAATTGACGATGGCAATACGGTGCCATTTATTGCTCGTTACCGTAAAGAAGTGACCGGCGGCTTGGATGACACTCAACTGCGTAATCTCGATAGCCGTTTAAGCTACTTGCGCGAGTTGGACGATCGCCGTCAAACCATTCTCAAATCGATTCGTGAACAAGATAAACTGACTCCAGAGCTTGAGCGAGAAATCCTTGCCACAGACAGTAAAACACGCCTTGAAGACTTATATTTACCTTATAAACCTAAGCGTCGGACTAAAGGTCAAATTGCGATTGAAGCTGGGCTTGAACCGCTCGCCGACTCACTGTGGAATAACCCGCAATTTGAGCCAGAAGTGGAAGCGGCAAAGTATGTTAAAGATTCCATTGCTGATACCAAAACCGCATTGGATGGTGCGCGTGCGATCATTATGGAACGAATGGCGGAAGATGCCAATTTACTCGAGAAAGTGCGTGCTTACTTACAAAAAAATGCAGAGCTGCAATCGCGTGTGGTGACGGGAAAAGAGCGGGAAGGTGAGAAGTTTAAAGATTATTTCGAGCACAATGAACGCATTAGTCGGGTGCCATCTCACCGCGCTTTGGCGATGTTACGCGGTCGAAATGAAGGTTTCTTGCAGTTAAGCCTCAATGCCGATCCCGCGCAAGAAGAAGGCGTTCGCGGATCATATTGTGAAACCATTATTGCGGAGCATTACCGAGTGCACTTTAATCAAGCTCCGGCGGATATGTGGCGTAAACAAGTGATCAGTTGGGCATGGCGCATCAAAATTTCGATGCATCTTGAAACCGAATTGATGGGCGCAATGAAAGAGCGCGGCGAAATTGACGCGATTGAAGTATTTGCTACCAACTTAAAAGATTTATTGATGGCAGCGCCGGCTGGTCCTCGGGCAACACTAGGTTTAGATCCTGGTTTACGCACAGGTTCCAAAATTGCGGTGGTTGATGCCACCGGTAAAGTACTGGCTACCGACACCATTTATCCGCATCAGCCGCATAATAAAATTGAGCAATCCGCGCGCGTAGTTGAACAATTAATCAAGCAACACAACGTGGATTTAATTGCGATTGGTAACGGTACCGCCTCGCGTGAAACCGATACCTTTGTGGCCGATATTATTAAACGCGGCAACTTAAGCGTGCAGAAAATCATTGTTAGCGAAGCGGGGGCGTCGGTGTATTCGGCCTCTGAGTTAGCAGCTAAAGAATTCCCAAATATGGATGTGTCGATCCGTGGCGCAGTATCAATTGCACGTCGCCTGCAAGATCCATTAGCAGAGCTGGTGAAGATAGATCCTAAAGCGATTGGTGTGGGTCAATATCAACATGATGTGAGTCAAAGCATGCTGGCAAAACGGTTAGATGCGGTGGTGGAAGATTGTGTTAATGCGGTGGGAGTGGACGTTAATATGGCCTCGGCGGCATTGCTGACTCGGGTAGCAGGGCTATCTACTACTATGGCGCAAAATATTGTCGATTACCGTGATGAGCAAGGTCGATTTGAAGCGCGTACCACACTGAAAAAAGTCCCACGTTTAGGGCCAAAAGCGTTTGAACAGTGCGCGGGTTTCTTGCGCATTATGAACGGTAAAAACCCATTAGATGCGTCTTCGGTTCATCCTGAAGCTTATCCTTTGGTGAAAGCCATTGCCGAGAAAAACGGTAAAACGGCGAAGAAAATCATGGGCGACAGTGACTTCTTGCGTAACTTGCACGCCAGTGACTACACCGATGAGCATTTTGGTCTGCCTACCGTGACCGATATTATTAAAGAGTTAGATAAGCCAGGACGAGATCCTCGCCCAGAGTTTAAAACTGCCACTTTTGCTGCGGGTATAACCGAAGTTAAAGATCTCGAGATTGGGATGATTTTGGAAGGTGTGGTCTCGAACGTTGCCAACTTTGGTGCCTTTGTTGATATTGGCGTACACCAAGATGGTTTAGTGCACATTTCCGCTTTAACCGACCGTTATGTTGCCGATCCGCGCGAAGTGGTTAAAGCCGGTGATATTGTGAAAGTGAAAGTGATGGAAGTGGATATCCAGCGCAAACGTATTGCCCTCACCATGCGCTTAACCGATGAGCCAGGTGAGCAAAACAGCCAACGCAGTGCTAAGCCCGACTCTCGTAATCAATCTGCTGGTAATCAAGCCGCTCGTAACCAGCCTGCAAGAAATCAACATCAAGCTAAAAATCGTTCATCGGCACCAGTAGAAAACGCCGCTATGGGAGGCGCATTTGCCGCGGCATTTGCCAAAGCGAAGAAGTAATAAAATACGCTGTCATCCCGAGGAGTCGAAGCGAACAAGATACAGGATCTCGCTTTTTATTTTGCCTATAAACTAAGAGCGAGATTCCGGATAGCTCGTTCCTCGCTTCCGGAATGACAGCAATAAAAAACGTCATCCCGAGGAGTCGAAGGTGACATCAGGGCTCTGTTAAAGCGTGTTGGGTCTTAAACTGTGGGATGTTTTTTTCGGCCCTCGAAACTAGGCTCTCGAAACTAGATTCTCAAAACCCGAGCGAAGCATCCCAGCTTTACCTGTATAAGGATATTTATGCCAGAACTACCGGAAGTCGAAGTCAGTCGTATGGGGATCACACCTCATCTGCTTGGGCAGACCATTGATAAGATCCACGTTAGACAACCCAAATTACGCTGGCCAGTACCAGAAGAAATCCAACGCTTGCAAGGCCAAACCATTGTAGCGATTTCCCGTCGCGCCAAATATTTGGTGATCGAAACGAAACAAGGTTGTGCGATTATCCATTTAGGCATGTCGGGAAATCTGCGGATATTGGATGGTTTTATTGAGCCCAATAAGCACGATCATGTCGATTTAGTCCTCACCAATGGCAAAGTGTTACGTTATCACGATCCAAGGCGTTTTGGTGCTTGGTTATGGTGTGAGCAAGGCACAGAACATGCGGTAATGGCACACCTTGGCCCTGAGCCTTTAACTGATGAGTTTAATCCTGAGTATTTATTTGCCAAATCACGCAATAAGAAAGTGGTGACCAAGCAATTTATTATGGATAACAAGATCGTAGTTGGGGTAGGAAATATTTACGCCAGTGAATCCTTGTTTAGCGCTAAAATTCACCCTAAAACGCCAGCTAATCAACTGACATTAAAACAAATCACCCTGCTGGTGGCCGAAATCAAAATCGTGCTAGAGCGCGCGATCAACCAAGGCGGTACTACGTTAAAAGATTTCAACCAAGTGGATGGCAAGCCCGGTTATTTTGCTCAAGAGCTGCAAGTGTATGGTAAAGCAGGTAAACCTTGCCCTGTCTGTTCAAACTTGATTCAGGATGAGAAAATAGGGCAAAGGAATAGCTTTTATTGTGAGAGTTGTCAGGTGAAAAGTTAGAAAAGCGGATCATTACACCTTCGTAGATTCGAGCTATTGGTTAGATTTTCAGATCCCGAACGCAGCGTCTTAGCTGTTATTTTAAGCGACTCGGAGCCGTATTTAATCTACCTTTTATACTTTCGCTTTGACCTTTCCTACCACATACGGATGCAAAAACTGGGTCACATCGCCGCCATGGATTGCCACTTCACGCACAATGGTTGAAGATAAAAAGGCAAACTCTTCGGTTGGGGTTAAGAACACGCTTTCCAGTTCTGGCATCAGCTTTTTATACATACTGGTTAAGCCAAATTCATATTCATAGTCTATGGTTGTGCGCAAACCACGGATAAGAATGTCGGTTTTCTGCTGTTTAGCAAAATCGACTAACAAACCTGAAAAGCCGATCGCTGTTACGTTATCTAATCCTTTTATCACTTCGGTGACCATATCAACCCGCTCTTGCAGATCGAACATGGTATTTTTACTTGGACTTTCTGCCACCGCGACAATCACACGATCAAACAGACGAGCACTGCGTTTGATGAGTTCAAAATGGCCATTAGTGATAGGATCAAAAGTGCCAGGATAAATCGCTTGAGTGGTGAGTTTAGTCATGATTAGTTTCACTGAACCTTAGTTTTAATTTATATCGCTATTCTACATGTAAGATTAAAGTATTATATACTGAAATGAAAAGGTTAGAATTGATTGTTGTTCACATTTTTATATGAGGTTACTAATGAAATACTTAATCACAGGTGCTGCTGGTTTTATCGGCAGTTCAGTTGTTGAACGCTTATGTGCACAAGGTCATCAAGTTATTGGTATTGATAATTTAAACGACTATTACGATGTTTCATTAAAGCAAGCCCGTATTGAGCGAGCAACCCATCAAAACTATCAATTTATCCAACTTGATTTAGCCGATCGTGATGGGATGGCGAATCTGTTTGAACAACAGAAATTTCAACGAGTGATCCACTTTGCCGGTCAAGCGGGTGTACGTTATTCAATTGATAACCCAATGAGCTATGCAGACAGCAACTTGGTGGGTTTTTTAACCGTACTAGAAGGTTGTCGTCACCATAAAATTGAGCACTTGGTGTATGCGTCTTCAAGTTCTGTTTACGGCTTGAATCAAAAAATGCCATTTAATACCAGTGATACGGTTGATCACCCAATTTCGCTTTATGCGGCGACTAAGAAATCAAATGAATTAATGGCACATACTTACGCACACTTGTATGGCGTACCCACTACAGGACTTCGATTCTTTACTGTATATGGTCCTTGGGGCCGCCCTGATATGGCATTATTTAAATTTACCAAAGCGATCATTGAAGGCAAAGAAATCGACGTTTACAACAATGGTGATATGCAGCGTGATTTTACTTACGTTGATGATATTGTTGAAGGTGTTATGCGAATTCAAGATGTTATCCCACAACCGACACCCGATTGGACAGTAGAAGCGGGATCGCCAGCCACCAGTTCTGCACCTTATAAAGTGTACAACATTGGCCATGGTAGCCCAGTAAAACTAATGGATTACATTGAAGCGCTAGAAGAGTCTTTAGGCATCGAAGCGAAAAAGAACTTTATGCCAATGCAACCGGGTGATGTGTATGCTACTTACGCTGATACTGATGACTTGTTCAAAGCTATTAATTACAAGCCACAGGTTAAGGTTAAAGAGGGTGTGCAAGCGTTCGTTGATTGGTATCGTGGGTTTTATAAGGTTTAACTGTAGGCAAATAAATGGGCAGCGGTAATATTGAGGATATGTAACTTTTAAAATGGCAATATCTAGATTATCTAGATACTGCCATTTTTATATCATGAGTTTTTATAAATCGAAATCACTTCTTACTATCTCAAACATAGCTATAACACTTTCGGGGGAAATCAAATTCATTGCTCGAGGATCTTTAACTCTTGTTCTCCACGGTAATTGTTCAATGGGGAGCGTGTGTTCTTTTGCTATCGCTTCTTTATATGCAGAAACAATATATTTTCGATATTGATATGGGCCTGTTCTTTCTGGATTATGGTGAGCATACAAACCTATAACGGGTGTATTCATTGCATTTGCCATATGAGTTGGCCCAGTATCTGGTGCAATAACTAAATCAGCAAGATCAATCAAAGCCAGTATTTGCTTAATTGAACTTTTGCCGACAAGATTGGTAACATTCGTGACTTGTCGTTGTATTCTTTGCGCTAAATCTAATTCGATTTGTGCGGGGCTACCCGCTAAAAAAACATGCCATCCTAATTTTTGAGCATGCTGAATAACCGCTACATAACCTTCTACTGTCCAGTTTTTATAAGCTTTACTTGCCGCGGGTACAATAATTAAATTTTTAGATGCGTTATTTTGATTGCTAAGATGTTGCAGAACCCATCGATTATCGTCTTCAGAATAAGGGATTGACCAAGTTGGGGTAATATCGGTTATCCCGAGCGTACTAGTAAAAGCCAGTAAGCCATCTAAAACATGTGGCGCTTCAGGTGATGGTACTTTCACATTGGTAAACCATGTTTGAAAATCCTGACTACGCTTAGCATCAAAACCTAATTTGTATTTCGCTTTTATTCCTAACGTTGCAACGCTGGCTCGCAAGGCATATTGCATATGAAGTAAAGCATCAAATTTCTGATCTTTAAGCTTCTTCCATAAAGAAAAATAGCCTTTAATGCCTTCTTTTTTATCAAAAACGACCACGTCAACCTTAGGAAGATCGTGGATTAACTGAGCTTCCAGTTTACCTGTTATCCAAGTGATTTTTGTGGTTGGCCATTGGCGTTGAATGCATTGTACTGCTGCAATGGTATTACACACATCACCAATGGCCGATAAGCGTAGGATGCAGATAGAGTTTGGTGCTGTGGTAAAAAGAGCCATGATAAAATTAACATCCTAAAGTTTGAGCAGCATAAAGTATAACCGTCCATGTTTTTGATTCGATTACTCTGATAATTTAAGATGTAATAAGAGCCTATTTGTCTTTATTGAGTAAAGATCGAATATACATGTCTTGTAATTTAGTATAATCATTTAAAAAATGAGGTTTTGGGTTATTGACCGGTATCTCTTTAGTGTGAATAAGGTCTTTATCCCAATAATAAAGATCTTGTGGTCTAGTTTTTGAATAGGCACCATCTGATGTAACGAGATGTGTTTCATTATAGCCAATATTATCAACAGTTTGTGTGCTTAATAAATTTTGGCCACCTAATGTGATGTAATCAGAATCAGATAAACTAAAGTGATATAGGGTTGGGAAGATATCCCGATGAGAGCCTATACGGTTACGATCATATTTATACGTTACATGTTCTAAAATGTTCTTAGGAATATGTAAATAAAATGGGACCGCATAACTGATGGCGTATTCATTCTTTAAACCTAGATTGATATTACGCATGTGATGGTCACCAGATGCTGCAATAATAGTCTTGCTGCCTAAGTTTGAGTGTTTAATTTCATGAATAAAATCACCTAATGAATTACTAGCATATTGATAAGTTTTTTCTGCCATGAGCGCTTCACTTTGACTATTGGCAATATTATCCTTTAACCTTTGTGTTAAATGAACAGGTTTTGCTTGGTAAGTACTTGGTAATGTATATGGGGGGTGATTGGTAATCGACATCATAAATATCATCTGGGGTTTTTTTGCTGTTTCTAATACATACTGAGCAAACTTAAAGGCGTATTCATCCGCTAAGCCCCATTCTGATTTGGTTTTCTTAGCTTCTGGATATTTTGCTAAAATAGCTGCTTCATCATAGAAATGATCAAAACCTTGATGACGCAAGTACTCACCAGAGTTCCTCCAACCACTATCCCCTGCATATATAAAGCTGACTTCATAACCTGCCTTTTTATAAGGAATGGTAGCTAAACTATCTAATTTTATTTTTTTGTAGGATGATTGACTAATGGTTGAGTGATTACTTTGGGTGAGCATCATCATAATGCTAGTCCATGTACCACTCGTTCCTGCTTGAAAACGCTTAAAAGTGAAGTCATCATTAAATTGTGAACGTAAAGAGCCTAGTAAATCGTTATTTTTTTCATCATCATCAACCAGATAATTGGTTCCCATGCTTTCCATTAACACAAGGAAAACGTTCGGCTTATTTTCTGCTAAGTAATTGTTTTTAGATGTACGATAAACAGGCGTATCTTGGCCAATGACCTTCTTCATTTGTGCTTCTAAAGCGGTTTTATCTACCGGCGGAAGGTTTTCTTCTTTTAAGTAATCTTTACGAGCCCAATCCATTGCCATGAAAGCATTGGGTGTAACTTTATTTAATGGAATAAAACTTGATATATTAGCATCATATCGGCCTAAAGGGAATGATCCTAATGCACCTCGAGCAAGTATGAAAAATACCAACACACTGATGAAGGCTGTCATTCCAACTCGTAATTTTGAAGGTATTTTATCGCTTGGCCTTTGTGTTAATTGTTGATGTCTTTGGATGGCAATAACTGAGATGTAGGAAATGATAATAGCGAAGGCGACAGCGCGTAATACTGGGTAGTCTTGCCACATACTAAGCGCGACAGCTTGAGTGTCATCATCAAAAAAACCAAACATAAACACATCGAAAAAATTACCATAGGTTTTATAGAAATAGTAATTCCCGATAGAAAATGCGACCCACAAGAAGACAATTAGAGAGGTATAGTAAAGGGAAAACGATTGAAATCGACGTTGCCATTTCTCTTTTATGGCTGTAATTGAACCTGCAAGAAACAACGGCATAAAAGCGATAATAGAGACTTTTAGATCAAACCTTAAACCAACCACTGTAGATAGCCAGAAATCATGTGTATACTGCAACACCTCATGAAGAGTGGTGATATTTAGCAGAAAGACAATGCGCGCAATACCTAGAATAAAAGTCGAGATCAATATTAAGATTAAGGTTTGGCGCAAGTTTTTTAAAAAAGTCAGTCGATACATAATTTTAATACCATTAAATAATTGAGCGTATTTTATAGAGTATTGATTATTTTGTCGATTGATTGATGGCAAAATAGAGCTTAATTTACCGGCAGAATGCCATACTTAAGTGTTAAATTATTTGGTTATTGATTTTTATGAAAAAAATAGTAGATGCTAGCTATCAAATTTGGTACGACGAATTTTTAATCTCTGAATCGGTTGCTTACAGTCTTGATCCTTGTTATTGGCAGGAAAATGATAAAATCATTGGTTCAGCACAAGGTCGAGGTACTACATGGTTTGTTCAGACACCAAAGCTAGCTGGAGCATTACGCCACTATCACCGAGGAGGGTTGTTGGGACGAATAGTGCGCGATCATTACTGGTTTATTGGTTGGAATAAAACGCGAAGTTATCAAGAGTTTATTGTGTTAGAGCATTTACTTAACAACGGAGTTCATGTCCCTAAGCCCATCGCCGCTAGAGCAACGAAAAAATATTTGTGCTACCAAGCCGATATATTGACTGAAAAAATTCCCAACGCTCAAGATATGATATCTATATTGAAAAAAGGCCCGCTTAGTTCAGAGATTTATATTAAAATGGGTGAGGAAATTCGTAAAATGCATGCCGCAAACGTAAACCATACCGATCTTAATATACATAATATCTTGATAGATGATGGCGGGAAGGTATGGATTATTGATTTTGATAAATGCCATATTGAATCTTCCTCTACATCTAATAGGACATGGCCATTATCTAACATGGAGCGTTTATTTAGGTCTTTTAACAAAGAGTTGGATAAGCATCAGATATACTGGAACAAAGAACAAGATTGGTCTGCACTGCAAGCTGGTTACTCTAATTAACCCACTCATTTAAATAGGTGTCGTTTTGAATCTAACATCATCAGATTTACCCACATTCAAGCAAAAACTTCATAGCCATGGTTGGGTTATTTTAATTAATGCTCTAATCGCCATGCTTATTTCATTGCGTTACTTTTCGTACTTACCTGTATTTCCTCAAGATGCTCTGAGTTTAAGCTTTATAGCTACAGGCATTTGGAGTCAAATGGCATCGCTAGCGGCAGTGTTCGGTCTTATTACTATTCCGATGTTGTTATTGCCTCGTTTGCCTCGACGTATTGTTATTGCCGTAATTGCTTCGTTTATGATTGGCATCTTGGTTATTGATACTTTTGTTTTTGCTCAATACCGTTTTCATATGAATGCAGTGATTGTTGCTTTGGTTTTCTCAGGTGATGTTGTTGATTTTCCACTTGTCACTTGGTTAATGGCGGCGGCTGGTGTTGTAGCGTTAATTGCTTTTGAGTTTTGGTTGGTGTGTAAGATGGAGTCTAACCCTAAATGTACGCAGCTTAAACTGGGGCGTAAATTTACTTACATTACAATTATCATGCTATTGATTTGTAATGGTCTGCATATTTGGGCGTCAGCTAACGTTTATCAACCAATTAATATTGTTAAGCAGTACTTACCCTTATTTCAACCTGCGACGGCCAATAGTTTTATGGCAAAACATGGTTGGTTAGATGAAGAGGCTGTAGCACAGCAAAAGGCAATGTCTTTAAAGGGCAATAGTAATCTTAACTATCCACTAAAACCATTAGTGTTAACGCCAGTTAAAAAACCCGTCAATATCATGTTTCTGATGATTGATTCATGGAGAACTGATACTTTTAATGCTGAAAATAGCCCAAATTTGTGGGCGTTAGCTCAACAGGGGGAGCGTTTTGATAATCACATATCGACTGGAAATGCGACCAGAACCGGAATCTTCGGTTTATTTTATGGTGTGCCTGGTACCTATTGGCACAGTTTTTTAGCCAACCATAAAGCCCCCGTGTTTATGGATCGCTTACAGCAAATGCATTATCAATTAGGGTTATTTGCCTCGGCTAAATTAACCTCACCAGAGTTTGATAAAACAGTTTTTGCCAATGTTCCGAATTTACGAATTCGCTCAAAAGGGGAAACATCACCAGAGCGTGATATTAATCTAACCAATGATTGGAAAAGCTGGTACGACAAACGAGATCAATCTAAGCCTACATTTTCTTTTCTATTTTATGATTCCCCGCATGCGTATGATTTTCCTAAAGGGTATTCTCATCAATACAAACCAATACTAGAGGATATCAATTACCTAGAATTGAATAATAAAACAGATGTGACACCGTTTATGAACCGTTATAAAACCAGTGTTCACTTTACCGATAGTCTAGCAAAACAAGTAATTGATAAACTGAAACAAACTGGTGATCTTGAAAATACGGTGATTATTATTAGTGGTGACCATGCTCAAGAACTCAATGATAATAAATTAAATTACTGGGGGCATAATAGTAATTTCACTCCAGCGCAAACTCATACTCCGTTTGTCATTGTTGGCCCTAATGTTCCGCATAATATAGGGGCACAATGGGGTAATAAGTTCACCAGTCATGAAGATGTGATCCCAACCTTGATGAAAAACTATCTTGGCGTGTCAAATGCAACCGATGATTACTCAACAGGTATCGATTTATTTGGTAAAGTCATCACAAGACCTTGGATGCTGATATCGAGTTATAGTGGTTATGGTGTTGTCACCAAGTCATCTATTTTAGAAGTGGGCGCTGCCGGTCAATCAAGTTACATGGATACTACCAATCATCCGAAAGAGGGCTCGCCAAACTTTAAATATGTTCAGCAAGCATTAGAACAAATTAGTCGCTTTAAAAAGTAATGATAAATAGAATGCTGGATATCTAACGGATCGGTATCCAGTGTTCTATTAAGTTCAATGTCTTAGCGATCGAGCCTTTGTTTTGCTCGACATAATCTTGCGCTACTCGGCCTTTGTTTTTTGCACTGTTAAGGTTAGAGAATAGAGTGTTTAGAGATGAATATAACTCTTGAGCATCATTGATAATCGCAACGCTATTGTTATTTATCAATGTGTTAGTAATATCTTTGAAGTTATAATAACTTGGCCCAGTTAGAATGGCTTTCCCTAGTGCTGCAGGCTCTAATAAGTTATGCCCACCAACTTTATCGCCAAGTAAACTCCCTCCCATAAAACAGATATCGGCAGCTTGAATTAAAAGCAGCATCTCGCCCATGGTATCGGCAAGATACACTTGAGTATTGTTACTTAAACTATCATTGTTTGCTCTTCTGGCGGTAATAAGGTCTGTCGATTGACATAGAGAGTAAACCCGGTCAAATCGCTCTGGATGTCTTGGTACTAAAATTAATAAGGCATCCGGTTGTGTCATGAGTAGTTGTTGGTGAGCTTGTAAAATGATCTCATCTTCACCTTGATGAGTACTTGCCGCAATCCATACAGGTCGCAATTTTGGCTGATCTTGATTGATGGTATCGCGCAATTTATTGCCATTAGAGATAACCGAGCTTGGAATGGTGATATCAAACTTTAAGCTGCCGGTGACATTCAGTTTTTGTACATCAACCCCAAGAGATTGAAAGCGGTTAGCATCATTTTCGTGTTGGCATAAAATAGTTGAGAGCCCATTAGATAGCAAATTGAATACAGATTGAATTTTAGCGTAACGTTGTGCGGAACGAGCAGACAAACGAGCATTAATGACGGTAATTGGAATATTACGTTTGGACACCAAATGTATCGTATTCGGCCATAGCTCCGTTTCCATTATCAGCATCATTTTTGGTTTAATCACGTTTAAAAATCCGCTAATGGCAAATGGCAAGTCTAGGGGCATATAACGATGCTCGGCTATACCGCTAAGCTTTTTAGCCTGCTCTGCACCTGTGCTGGTGGTCGTTGTGATCACGATAGGTGTATCTGGGTATTTATTCTTTAACGCTGTAATAAAAGGTGTCGCCGCAATGGTTTCACCTACAGAGACTGTATGGATCCATATAGGTTGACCTGATTGATTTTTTAATGGGGGAGTGATACCAAAATGTTCCTTCCAACGGGCACCAAATTTAGGTTTATTGGGTTTATTTTTGTATAGTCCAAGCAGTAAAAACGGACTAAATAGGCACAGAAGTAGGGTATAAAGAGATCGCAATATCATAATATAGGCCGTCATACTCATTGGAGTAGCAATAATTAAAACAAAATATCGTGAAAAGAGTCACAGTTAGGTAGAATAGCAGTATTAATCAAAACTCTAAATAGAGGAAGTAACAGTGGACCAACCCCGTCGCTATCTGATGTATATTTCACAAAATTATTCATATGCTATGTTGCGACCTCTACAAGCTGAAATAATTAAGCAAGGTGGGGAGGTTTGTTGGTTCATTGAAGGAAAGGAAGCCAATCCAAATTTTTTAACGTCAAATGAAACTCGCTTACTGAATGTAGAGCAAGTGCAAGACTGGAAGCCAGATGCAGTGTTTATTCCTGGTAATATTGTTCCAAGGTTTATTCCCGGCATTAAAGTGGGCGTTTTTCATGGTTTTCATTCAGGTAAAAGACAATTACAACACTTTAAAATCCGTGGCTGCTTCGACTTATACTGCACGCAGGGGCCGAACACAACAGAAACGTTTGAACAATTAGCTAAACAACATGGCTTCTTTAAAGTAAAAGAAACCGGCTGGGCAACTCTCGATCCATTGTTTACACCAACGGACAATAATCCTTATCAGTCTTTGGCCGATAAGCGCCCTGTAGTATTGATGTGTTCAACCTTTACTGAGCGTTTGTCCTGCGCCGAAACGGTTTATGACGAAATTAAGCGTTTATCGAATAATGGAAAGTGGCGTTGGTTAGTGCAATTCCATCCTAAAATGTCGAAAAGCACGATTGCTAAGTACAAGGCATTGGAAAGCGATAACCTAACCTTTGTTGAAACGGATAATGTAATACCACTGCTACAAGCTGCTGACATCATGTTTTGTGATACATCATCGATTATCCAAATGTTTTTACTGCAAAATAAACCAGTTGTAACATTTAACAATCAAATGGCCGATAACTATTTAATCAATGTTACCGAAGTTGAGGCAATAGAAAATGCATTGAAAGCAGCGTTCAATCCAAGTGATGAATTAATATCTAATATAGAACAATACTGTCAGCTATTACATCCTTATCGAGATGGCGTATCGAGTCAACGAGTACTTATGGCAACTAACGAACTGATCGATACTGGACTGGTCGGATTAAAGAGAAAACCGTTGAATTTAGCGCGTCATTATAAACTTCGAAAAAAGCTAAATTATTGGAAATTGAAATGAAAGGACGAGATAAAATGCAAAGTAAACCATTAAAACACACTTTATCTGTCATTGTGATTACCAAAAATGAAGAAGATAGAATTCGAGGTTGTTTAGATTCAGTTAAAGATATTGCCGACGAAATTATTGTTTTTGATAGTGGTTCGGATGATTCAACGGTTGAAATTTGTAAAACCTATACCGAATATGTATACCAAACAGATTGGCCTGGTTTTGGTAAGCAAAAGCAAAGAGCTTTATCGAAAGCTACTTGCGATTGGGTGCTAACTATTGATGCTGATGAAGCTTTAGATGAACAGCTAAAGCAATCTATCCAACAAGTTTTATTACAAGAAACAATCACTCCTACAGCGTATAAATTTAAATGGGGAGTGACTATTTACGGTACAACGTTAAAGTATGGTCGTAGTGCGCGATATGTTACCCGTTTAATTAAGCGAGAAGGTGCCTACTTTACCGAAGATGAAGTACATGAGTCGATCATCGCGCCTAAAGGTTCAACCGGAAAATTAACCGGTTTTTTACTCCATTTCACTCATCGTGATTTTGGTCATGGACTTGAAAAATCGGCTAAATATGCCTGGCTAGGATCGCAAAAATATCACCGTAAAGGTAAGAAAAGCCATGGACTTTTTGTCGCACTATTACGTTCATTTTGGGTTTTTTTCCATATCTATTTTATTCGTAAAGGTTTTTTAGATGGTGGGATCGGTTTTATTATGGCAATTCGCTATGCGACAGGCAGTTTTAATAAGTATGCTGGACTGTGGGTTTTGGAACGAGGAAAGGCATAATGCCATTAAAATTAGAATATAGCGTAGCGAAAGAATATAACTTTGGCGACGATTTAAACCCTTGGTTATGGCCTAAATTATTAGGTAATGTTCTAGGAGAAAGCGAGGACCGGTTCTTTTTAGGCATTGGTACTGTGTTAACCGATAAACGTATAAATCAGCAATTAAAAGATGCAAAAGAAATCGTTATCTTTTCGTCCGGAGCGTGGGGGAAAAAAAGTTGCCCTACATTAACCGAAAACTGCAAAGTGTATGGTGTTCGAGGCCCAAGAACCGCCAAATTGTTGGGTTTAAGTGACGACTATATTATTGGTGATGGTGCATACTTAATTAACCAAGTCGATTATCCTAAAGCGGATAAAATCAAAGGTCGAATTGGATTTATTCCTCACCATAAAAGTGAAGATTATCTCGATTGGGAAGCAGTTTGTAATAAGGCGGGATTAACTTTTATTTCAGCCAAACAACCAATAGAAGATTTCTTAATTGCGATTCAACAATGTGAATCGATAATAGCAGAGGCTATGCATGGTGCTATTATGGCTGATGCATTAAGGATCCATTGGATTGGTGTGACTTATTCACCTCTTTTTGAGTACGAAAAGTGGTTTGATTTTACAGAAGCGCTCGGAATTAAGTTAGAGTTGCAACCATTGCCATTTATTGCAAGTAAGCCATTATCGATATCTAAAAATATTGAAAATACCTTTAAGAAAATAATAAGCAAGCTATTCATCTCAAATGAAAAATGGGATAGATTGCCAGTTGTTTGGTCGGGAGTTAGTGCTGATGGAGTTCAACCAATACTCGCCCATATAAACAGTATTATAAATGGAAAAAAGACACAGCTGAGCTCAGAGCTATGTTTTGAAGCTATTTGTAATGCTCAAGTCGTACAATTGAATAAACTGAAATTTAATTATGCTATTAGTGGTGATGGAATATGAATGAAAATATTCATGCAATATGGCTAGGTGATAAACTTACTCCTTTAGCTCATGTATGTATAGATGATTGGAAAAAGCAAGGTTATACGTTTAAATTATGGACAGAGAAAGATCCTGAAATAATAAGCTGGATAGAGTCATGTGAGTTTACGAGAGAGTGCTATAAACGAAAACTATATGCTTTTGTCAGTGATTATTTGAGATTAAAAGTGTTACAGCATTCGGGCGGATTATATTTAGATACAGATGTGACAATACAAAAAAACCCATTTAAGCTTTTTAGTGGTTATAAATTTGTTGCTGGTTATGAGAGTGAAGGTGTGCTTGGAACTGCAGTTATTTATGCAGAAAAAGACTCAAAGATATTAGAGTCAGTAATATCATTTTATGAAAAAAAAATCATCCAGTCTGATTTATATATGGGGCCTGCGGTGTTGAATTATCTATCTGATCAGTATAATTTTAGTAATGTAGAAAAATGTGCGATGTATAGTGTCGATTATTTTTATAATTACAAAAATGAAGCGATAGAATTTATAAAACCTAACGAATCATATTTAACACATTGGTTTCAATTTAGTTGGAAGAAAAATAAAGGCTTAAATTATCTAAAGTCTAAGCATCTTGGATTGTGGGGGCGTATTTATGTTTGGCAAAAAAGCGTCTTTAGATTTTGAGTTTTAAATTCAAATAATTTATTAGTTAAGTGAAAAGTATAGAAACATGGGAATATAACATTACTTACAACTTCGCCTGTCTTTTGTAATGTGTATGATTCGAAGTTGTTCGTAATAATCCAGAAAATGAAAAATAATAAGCTAAGATAATACATTTCATTTGAGTCTTTTTGAAATGTAGTGCTTTTAATTAATGAAATATAGACGTATAGAAATAATAAAAGAGCCGGTGTGCCATACTGCACAACAAGCTCAATATAAGAGTTATGTAAATGCGAAAACTGAGCTTTAATATAGCTTGGTAAATCAGTTGATTGTGATATAACTAATCCTCGAGCCTCTTCACCGTAGCCAAATAGCGGGTTTTTCTGTATCCAAGGGAGTGCTTCAAGCCAGAAATGGATTCGTATTCCCGTGCTGGTATAAGGAAGATCTGAAATGTGACCGGTTAAAATTTCTGAAATTACATTCTTTTCACTATTACTGCGTTTGTCGACATAGCTAAACTGAGATGCAATCGATATCGCCAATAAAACAAGTGAAAGTGTAGATACTGATATCAAATAGAACATCTTTTTATTTGGCTTTTTAGTTATAATGTAAATAACAGGGGCAATTAAAAATGCCAAAGGGATTGCAAGCCATACTTGCCTCGATTGAGTTATTATAACGACAAGACCAAAATAAATTAGAAGTGTAATGAGACCTAAGAACATCGATGTTTTTTTTATCGTGAAGTGTTGAGTTAGAGAAAATACTGATTTTATGGAGTAAAAAACACAAATTATAAATGCTATACCGGAGAGAACCGCAGGGTGGTTGGCATTAACAACGCCATAATCTACACGCGTACCATTTAACCCTTGTTGAGTTTCTTGTATAAAATTAGTTGAGTGACTGTTGAATAATAAAAAAACCCCTACAATATAACAAGAAAGAAAAGCATGAACTCTTTTGGTGCTACCTTTTAACCAGTAAGCGATGATGATAAAAAAGAATAGCTTAGATAATACGCTGATTTTTGGCATAGATCTAGCTAGATCTGGGATGTAATATAATGATGCAACCCAAGCGGTAATAGTTAATAAGATGGAAATAAAAAGGCACTTAACCATTTTATCTTTAATGAAATAATTGCGATATTTATAAATGTGAAATAAACTACCTATAATCAGTATGGTTTGAAATATGTCACCTATTTCTCGATATGAATACTTGAGTAATGGATAGCAACAGGCACAAAAGAACATGATGTAATCAAATTGTTTAGAGTCTATTATTTTATCTTTCATGTTTTATCTTATATATTATCTTTTTTATTTGAGTTTTTAATCGATATAACTCTATGTAGATTTTATGGAATGCAGAAATACTGGGTTTTTGCTTTCTATATTTTGATATTGTACTTTCAGCATTAGAGCGACTAAATAAATCAGGTGAAATATGAATGCAATCTACGCCATGAATCCACGGTTTTTCCATATAATCATCAACCGGTTCGATAAAAATATCTGCGTAGTCTACGAATTTTTTAGCTGCAATTGGGCTTATGATATAGGCCGTTGTACCACAGGTATGCTTCTTATAGCGAATCAAGTGATGATTATTCTCCAGTTCAAGCACTTTCTTAAATGTGGACTTGTAAGTGGAAGATAACTTGATATATGGATGAATTTCAACATATTTTTCCATGTCGATGTGCATAGTGACGGTTTTTGCATCTTTACTTAGATCTACATTATCTTCAAGAATTACAATAGGCTCATTGATATCAATGCAGCGTTTCCATAACTCATAGTGACTAGCAAAGCATGCAATCTCGGTATCCAGTAAATAGTAGCCTTTTCTTTTATATGTTATTTCTGGCGCAGCACGTTCGGAATGCAGAAAGTGAGGAGTGGAGGCATCAATAGCATTAAAAAACTCAAAGATAAAACCTTGAGAGTCTAGTTGCTCTTTAATGCGTTTTCTTCTTTCTATTGAGCTACTTAAACTGACGACAAAAATCTTCATACCATTTTCTTCTTGGTTGAATAATCAAGTAAATTAACGTTATACGTCTTTTTTATGGGTAACAATGTAATCATTGTAAGATGTGATAGTCGTATAACATTATATTAGGGTGAAAACATTATGCTAAGCCTTATTAATCTCAGCCAAATATTCCGCCACACCATCAGCGACAGATTTAAACTCAACATCACAACCGGCAGCACGTAATTTAGTTAAACTTGCTTGGGTGTATTCTTGATAAGCGCCTTTTAGATGATCGGGGAACGGAATATTTTCAACAACCCCCTTCCCATGATGCTTAATGACTGCTTTTGCCACTTCACCGAAGGTTTCTGCGTTACCAGTACCACAGTTAAATATGCCAGATACGCCGTGTTCTAAGAACCAAAGATTCACCTTGCATACATCACCCACGTAGATGAAATCACGTTTAAATGTATTGCTGCCTTCAAACAGTTTTGCATTTTCGCCGGCTAGCAATTGATTGTTTAAATGGAAAGCGACTGATGCCATGCCGCCTTTATGTTGTTCACGAGGGCCATAAACGTTGAAGTAACGGAAACCAGTAATTTGCGACAGAGTTTCACCGTGCTGCTCGGCATCTAACCATAAACGACGAACGTAGTTATCGAATTGTTGTTTAGAGTAGCCATAAACATTTAACGCACCTTCATATTCACGTTCTTCGATAAACTCTTGATCTTGTGCACCGTAAGTTGCAGCTGAAGAAGCATACAAGAATGGGATTTCACGCTCTAAACTGTAATGAAGTAATTCTTTAGAGTATTCATAGTTGTTGAGCATGATGAATTTTCCATCCCACTCAGTAGTTGCTGAACAAGCCCCTTCATGGAAAATGGCTTCAATCGGCCCGAAATCGTCACCGGCCATTATTTGAGTCAGAAAATCATCTCGGTCCATATAGTCAGTAATGTCTAGGTCTGCTAAGTTTTTGAACTTACGACCATTCTTAAGATTATCGACCACTAAAATGTCGTTAAGGCCAGAATCATTTAATGCTTTAATAATGTTACTGCCAATCATGCCAGCGCCGCCAGTTACGATAATCATAAATCTTTCCTATGACTCAAATTAAGTATTTAGAAATTATAACAGAATCGGGGAATGTAATGATAGAAAAAGCATGGGTTTGTTGCTAGGTACTTCAATTTTCTGTCATCTGTCATCTGTCATCCTTGAGGAGCCTAAGCGACATCGAGGATCTACATACAACGCGCAGGAATGAAACCTGCGACTTTATCTTTTAAATGATTATTGGAATGCACCCAAGTTCTTTATTAAGGACGGCTTCAAATTCACGTTTAGTACTAGGCTCACCATGAATCAAATGTATTTGTTTTATCTCAGAGCCTATCCCTTTAATAAACGCCAATAAATCTTCTTGATCTGCGTGTGCCGAGTAACCAGACATAGAATGAGTGTGAGCATTCACTATCACTTTTTCATCAGCAATAAAAACCGATGGATCACCATCTTGTAACTGTCGCCCCAGCGTTCCTTGCGCTTGATAACCGGCTAGAATGACATCGGTTTGCTTGTTGGGAAGAAGAGCTTGCAAGTAATTCATAATTCGGCCGCCGCTACACATGCCACTAGCCGAAACCACAATCGCAGGTTCATTGGTCGACGCTAAGCGATTCACCAGTTTTTGATGTTGATGATGACTTTCAACCGTGATCAATTGCTCAAAAGAAAGAGGATGGCGGCGCTGCTTATGGGTATCCATCGCGACTTCTTGATCCCACAAATGTTTAAAATTTTGATATTGCTGAGTGACTTTTAATGCTAACGGGGAATCAAGAATAATAGGCAAACGTTGCCAAAAGTCATCCGAGGTAGATTGAGTCTCAATGCTATGGGCAATCAAACGCTCAATATCAAACAACAATTCTTGGGTGCGCCCGACACTAAATGCTGGGATCAAAATAACACCGCCATTTTCAAGTGATCGAATCACGATCTCTTCCAATCGCTTTGAACGAGTCGCCACATCATCATGACATTTGTTGCCATAAGTGGTTTCAATCACCAAATAATTTGCTCGTTTCGGGGATTGAGGATCGGGTAGTAGCGGAGTATTTCGAGGGCCAAGATCGCCCGAGAACACAATCACTTCGTCATTAGGCAAAGTAACCTCAACATAAGCTGAGCCAAGAATATGCCCAGCAGGCTGAAAACAAATTTGAATGGCGTTTTCATCCGCTTTTATCTCAAATCGTTGGTCATAATCTAAAGGCACGAGCAATTTTTGGATCTTGGAGAGTACTCTTTGGTGTTGTTTTTGGTTTAAACCCAGTTGTAGCCTCAGGCCGTCATCTAACATCAATGGAATTAAAGCTGCAGTCGCGGGAGTGCAATATATTGGCTTATCAAACCCTGCTGCCAACAACCAAGGCAAACGGCCGATATGGTCAATGTGGGTATGAGTCACGATCAAAGCTTCAATATGTTCAATTGGAAACTCAATACTGAGCGATTCGATAGGATTCGATGTTGCATCCTTACCTTGGAACAGGCCGCAATCAATCAACACGCCTAAGTTGTTGATATTAAGTTCATGGCACGAGCCAGTAACCGTGTTTTTACCGCCATGGTGGGTTAAGTAGTAGTGGTGCTGCGGGTGTAGTCTATAATTGGAGGGCGTCATAAGAAACCTATCAATAACAAAGTAAACAATATGTTGTAATCTATGGGGTATTGTTTAGGAAATCTATCATTTTCAAGATTGAAATCAAGAAACTAGAGTCAATTATTGATAGCAGAATGTAACAAACAAAACGTCTCAAAAATAAGAGAGTATCTTGACCAACAATTGTCTTGTGATGCTCGCGCAAAGTTTCGGTTAATGATAAACTTCGCACAAATTTTTTACTTTCTTTTTAGATATACGCCTTGAGGATGCGTTTAACCTTAGGGCGGTAGCGTGTCAATTTCAGGAGTTCATGTGACCCAAGCACAATCCCCACAACCTCATTCATCCGAGCAAGCCCCGTTGCCTCCACACTACTACTATCAACAACCTCAAGATGATGAAATTGATCTTAGGGAATTGTTTGCTGCACTGTGGCAAGGCAAATGGACGATTATTGCTTGCACCGCACTGTGTACCATACTGGCCATCGCTTATGCATTATTAGCGGAAGAAAAATGGACATCAACAGCGGTTATCGCAAAGCCACAACCAAGTGAATTTTCAGAATATCAAACTCAGGTTAGCCAATATCAACCGATCTTTGACGTATACCAACAAGATGGTACAGTCTTAGTCAGTCACAAACTCGATGATTTTAGTCAGCCTCAAACTTTGTTCGATATATTTATGCAAGAGTTTGATGTGCGTAGTAATAAAAAGAGATATTTAGAACATTCACGCTTATTCAAGATGGCGTTAGCAGATTTAAAAACAGATAAAGGTTCGGAGTTAACAAGTGATGATACCGCTAAATTATACTCTGAATGGTATAAAAAATTATCGTCAAAGCTTGTGGATTCAAAGCAGACGAAAGGCCCTTATATATTAACAGCTGAGTCGATTACCGCAGAAGACAGTTTTGAGTTTTTAAAAGGCTATGTCGATTCAATTAATAAGCGATCTCAGAAGATTGCGTTAGATAACTTACGCTCTGCAGTTAGCGCCAAGAAAAATGAATTATTGCAACAACGTAATATTTTAACCGACCAAGCAGAGAATCGCTTACAAGTAGAAAAAGAAACCACTCAATATGCACTCGATATTGCCAAATCAGCTGGCGTGAAAACACCAGTACAAAACCTAGGCGCTAACGAAGTATTCGCCATTAACTTAGGCACCAATGCATTAGCGGCCAAAATTACCGCACTGAATCAAGTCAAAAACTTAAGTATTATAGAGCCTCGCCTACAACAAACCGCGGCTAAGTTATCATTGTTGACTCATCTTAATATTGATAACAACGTAAAATTTGATGTTAAGCAGTACTTGGAAGAACCAGAGAAGCCAATTAATCGAACAGCACCTAAGCGATCTTTGATTGCGATGTTAGGATTATTGTTAGGTGGGATGATTGGTGTTGGTGTTATTTTAGTAAGATTTGTTTTTTCAGAAAAGAAGAGTTCTTAGACTATGAAAATCTTGATCACAGGCGGTGCAGGTTTTATCGGATCTGCTGTTGTTCGCCATATAATCGATAACACATCAGATAGTGTTATTAATCTAGATAAACTGACCTACGCGGGTAACCTTGAATCTTTAACTTCAGTTGAAAATAATAAGCGTTATTGTTTTGAGAAAGTTGATATCTGTAACCGCGCAGAATTAGATCGAGTATTTAAAGCTTACCAACCAGATGCTGTTATGCACTTAGCCGCTGAATCTCATGTTGATCGCTCCATCACGGGCCCTGCTGAATTTATTCAAACCAATATTGTGGGTACTTATAACCTACTAGAAGCGGCGCGAGAATATTGGAATGGTCTAGATGACAACGCGCAACAGGCTTTTCGTTTTCATCATATTT